>CANLLM010000004.1 GCA_947491825.1 Bacteroidota bacterium | reverse complement strand
CAAAGTAAACAATGGTATTTACCTAAAATAAATGCTCTACAAAAATTTACTGATGTAATTAAACAAGATTTACCAGGCGATAAATTTATGGCTTGGTGCGAGGCTGATGATACTGCGCTCATCAACCGAAAAATAAACCAACTAACAAGTAACCACATTACCATTTTAATAGGACCAGAAGGAGATTTTACAGAAGCTGAAGTAAATCTTGCACAACAACATCATTTTATTCCGGTATCGCTTGGCAAAACTATACTACGCACCGAAACCGCTGCATTGTATGCTTGTTTCACCGTCAAGGCAATCCTAACAAAGTAATTATATTTGAACCATGTTAAAAAAACTAACCCTATTATTTTTCGTTGCACTCTCTTTTGCATTTGCTCCGCCCACCATAAAAATGGCTAAATTAAAATACAATGGTGGTGGAGATTGGTATGCCAATAAAACTTCATTGCCAAATTTAATCAGGTTTTGTAACCAAAATATAGGAACCAACTTTATTCCCGAGGAAGATGTGGTAGAGGCAGGTAGTCCTGATTTATTAAATTATCCTATTGTACACTTAACAGGGCATGGAAATATTGTGTTAGGTAATGCGGAAGCCAACAACTTACGTAACTACTTACTTGCAGGAGGTTTTTTACATGCTGATGATAACTTTGGCATGGATAAATTTTTTAGACGCGAAATGAAAAAGGTTTTCCCTGAATTAGACTTTATTGAGTTGCCATTTAGCCATCCCATTTACCATCAGAAGTTTAATTTCAATAACGGCTTACCCAAAGTGCACGAGCACGATGGCAAACCCGCTCAAGGTTTTGGGTTGATTTATAAGGGCCGCTTGGTGTGCTTTTACAGTTACGAGTGCGATTTAGGCAATGGCTGGGAAGATGCAGATGTGCATAACGACCCTGAATTAGTTAGACAAAAAGCGTTACAAATGGGCGCCAATATTATTCAGTATGTTTTTTCTAATAACAATTGAGTTTACTTTTTCATAAACCGTTTGCGGCTTATTCCTTTTTCTCGGCTTAAAACCTCCACAATATAGATGCCTGTGGCGAGTTCTTTTACCGATATTGAACTGTTTCCATCTGCGGCTAATGAGGCCACCAAGTTGCCATATATGTTATATATTTTAACATTAATGAAAGTCGCATCTTCATTATTGATGTATAACACATCTTCAACCGGATTTGGATAAACAGCAAAATTTCCGTTCAGGGATTGATGACTTAAACCAACCATGTTTAAACTATCCATGGCCTCGTGTAATAATGTAGTTAATCCCAATTTGCTAACCGATACAAAATATGGAATATTCATGGTAGTTAAAGAATCAGTTGGGCGATGCCAATGTGGATTCATTAATGGTCCATCATAAATTTCGTTGATGCCCACAGCGGTCAAGTTATTTTGCCAAAATGTACCATGATCCGTGTTTGGATTACCCGGATTCATTAATTTGGCTATTAAGGGAATGTTGTACAATGAAATGATGTTTACTACACGTTGAGCCAATTCAATTGAATGGCCTGAAGAAGCAGTATGTATTTCAACTAAACTGTCATTATTTAAACTCCATCCAATCATATCATGATTTATGTAACCCACTAATTTGTTCATATAATCGGGAGCTGTATATTTACTCCCTACTAAATTTTGTTCTTCTTCATCCCAAAAGGCAAAATGTAATGTAATTGGGAATTGGTATTTTGCACAAACCCTAACTGCTTCAAGCAATGCTGATGTTCCGCTTGCGTTATCATCGGCCCCAGGATAGTAAACCGTAATATCAGGATTAGAAGTACCAACAGCATCAAAATGGGCTCCCATCATCATAATTCTATCTGTTCTTCTTCCTGGTATTTTTGCTATAATATTTTTACCCGTACTGCTAAATACAATTTCGTCAAAAGCAACACCCCAACTGTTTAGTTTTTGCATGATGTATTGCTCGGTCATGCTGTTACCAGCTGTTCCTTTATATCTGGTTTTTATGGTATCAGCACCAATGGGAAGCAAACCTGTTAATTGTTTAACATAGGTTACTAATGAGTCTTGGCTAACTTGTTGTACGATTTGCTTCACATTGGCGTATTGTGCAAAAGCGTTATAGGTAATCAAATACACAACAACAAAAAGTAAATTTTTCATGTTACTAATATACATTTAAGTTGGTTAAGGGTGCATACCTCTGTTATTTAAGTTTATGCAACTCATTACTAGATTTAATTTTTATGCTCTCGTGGTATTCGGCTTTGGTATACGATTCAACTTTGCTAAAATGGGATTTTGCCAATTGACCAAAACCCATTTTTTGGTAGATATAACCCATTTGCAAACAAGCATAAGGAGCAAAATAGTAAGGTGTATTTACTGGGGCATTTTTAACAACGTAAGTATAATAATCAATAGCCTTATTGTATTTGTTTTGCTCATGTAAAATGCGGCCATAACGGTAATAATATTCTAGTTTTTGATAATTAGTTTTAAGTTGATTAACATCCTTCTTTTTAATAGTTTCCTCAGCCCTTTGGTAATATCCACCATCAAACAATAAACGAGATTTTAAAATAATCAAATCATGCATTATGCCTTTCTCAGTTTCATGCAGCACCTTTTTATCTTCTTCGTTGTTGCTATTGCCATATCGTTTACTTAATTCACGATAAATTTTAAACTTATCTAAATCATTTTTTAATAAGTAACACCAGCTGATTCTGCGGTAAGCATCTTTCATTAGCACTTTACCCTTGTAAAACGAAACAAAACGCTTCAAACTTTGCTCTGCATCATCATCTAGCCTATTTAACTTACATAGCCCTAACATATAGTCTAAAGCAAAAAAAGGTTCATAATCAGCAGATTTAGGACGTTGTTGCAAAACAAGAATTGCTTCATCATTTTTACCTACTTTACTTGCGGTAAACGCACGTAAATAAACGCTCATTAAATTGGTATTATGGTCGGTTGTGTGTTCATTACAAAATGCCCAGGCCTTCTGCTTATCTCCAAAATTGAGCATAAATAAGGTATAATAAAACTCACTGCTTTGTTTATCCAAGATAAATTCTTGGTAATTATCTGTATCAAAATAACGCTGTATCAATTGCATACCCCCATCAAAATCGCCACTTAACCCAGCCATTCCTAAAATCCATTTATAGTTATTGGGTATCGTACCCAATAAAGCCCTGAACAAGCCTACTGTTTTAAGGCTAGGTTTAAATTCAGGGTACTTTTCATAATTTTCTTTAGCCAATTGGTAGGCATTTCTGAAATCAAGCATTGCACCCAAATACCCTTGATTAAAACTCTGGATAAAACCCCATTGCAAATTAATTTCACTCTGGGCATATAAAAAATAGGGTGATTTAGGAGATATCTTCCGAATTGCCTTTAAGCGTTCGTCTTTTAATTGCTCCATCTTTTTAAGGTTACTGTAATCCTGCGAAGTAATTAACCTGTAGTAATCGATGTAATTTTCAAGAAATAGTATGGCAACATTATCTGGATGAAGCTTCTTTTCGGCTGATAAGAGTTGCTGGGCTTTATTTAAACGTAGCGAAGCAATATGCTTTTGGGCCTCTAGGCAAACTGGAGAAAAATAAAAGTGATGTTGAATATTTGCCTTAACAATAAGGCACAAAAAAAAGAGCACCAAGGTAATAACCATACGTGCTCCTTTAATACATATCATAGTTTAAAAACTATAATGGTTATTTACAAAGTAATTTCTTCCGCTAATTGCGGGTCAACCAAAACGCGTCCGCAATGTTCGCAAACCAAAATCTTCTTACGTTGGCGAATATCCGCTTGGCGTTGAGGTGGTATTTTAGAGAAACAACCGCCACAAGAATTACGTTCAATGATAGCAATACCGATACCATTTTTAACGTTTCCACGAATACCATTGTAGCCATTCAAAAGACGATCTTCAATACCGATGGTTGCTTTTTCACGCAGCACAAGATATTCTCTTTCCTCTTTTTCAGTCTCTTCAACAATATTATCTAATTCACCTTTCTTATTTTTAAGATCAATTTTACGGCCTTCCAACTCAGCAAATAAACCTTCTTTTGAAGAATTCTTTTGCTCAATATCAAACTGTAAATTTTTAATACGTTTCTCTGCAGCCTGAACTTCTAATCCAGCGATTTCAATTTCTTTGTTTAAAGCATCGAATTCACGGTTATTTTTTACGTTCTCTAACTGTTTTTCGTATTTTTTAATATTGGCTTTAGCATCCATTATTTGGGTTTTATTGGCCGAAATAGATGCCTCCATTTGTTTTACTTCTGCTTCAAGATTCTCGCTGCGTGTCTCTAAGCCCGCCAATTCATCTTCCAAATCTGCAACTTCCATTGGCAATTCGCCACGTACCGATTTTAATTTGTCTATTTTCGAGTCGATAACTTGAAGTTTGTAAAGTGCTTGAAGTTTCTGTTCTACGGTTAACTCTGTGTTAGCAGCCATAATTTAAATATAATAGTTTATTGGATTCGTGTTAATCTCTGATAAAATGACCGCGAAAGTAGGGATTTTTTTTACAATTTCATCAGCTAATAAGTTAATTGTGAAAATTTCACTCTCATAATGACCAATATCCGCGATCATTAAGCGGTTTTCGGCATCAAAAAATTCGTGGTATTTAAAATCTGCCGTAACAAATGCATCTGCTTGAGCTCCAATGGCATTTTTAAGTAAAAAACTTCCTGAACCGCCACATACAGCAACTTTTTTAATTAATTTACTGTACGGTGTATACCTTACCACGTTCAGGTTCATGGCACTTTTTAGGTGTTTTAAAAAGTCTACTGCATTTAATTCTTCAGGCAACTCGCCTATCATACCACTTCCAATGGTATCGTTCGGATTTAATATGGCATAAATATTAAAGGCTACTACTTCATATGGATGGGCACTTTTTAAGGCCGATATCACTTCATTTATCTTAGAATCATCAACCACTACTTCTAGTTTATACTCGGGTTCTTGATGACGCTCACCTATTTTTCCCACAAATGCATGGCTTTGCTCATTGCCCTTAAAAGTACCCATTCCGGTGGCATAGAAACTACACTCGCTATAGTTGCCAATATCACCCGCTCCTGCATTAAATAAAGCTTCTTGAACGACCTTTATATGCGTTTGAGGCACATACACACATAACATTTTTAACATGCCCGATTTTGGGGCTAAAATTTGTGTATTTATCAACCCTAATTTTTCAGAAATTTTATGGTTAACACCCTGTTGCACGTTATCTAAATTGGTGTGAATAGCATAAATAGCAATGTCATTCTTAATGGCTTTGATAATGGTTCGCTCCACATAGTTTTTACCATTTATTTTTTTTAGTCCACCAAAAATTATGGGATGATGCGCCACAATTAAATTACATCCTTTTGCAATGGCTTCATCAACCACAGCCTCGGTGCAATCTAATGTTACCAATACGCTAGTTAATTCCCAAGTAGCATCTCCTGTCAGTAAACCACAGTTATCATAACTTTCTTGATATACGGGTGGAGCAAACTGTTCTAAGTGTTTTATTATCTGATATATGGTGTTCATGTTTTAGTGCAATTTACAATTTTTCTGTTTCTACCATCCACATCATAATGGTTCTATCATCACTTCCGGTTAAAAGGGTTTCGTTATCAAACCAAAGGCATTTGTTTACACTGCTCAAATGGCCATCATATTTAAATTTATCAATAACTTTTAGTAATTGAAATTTCTCTCTGGACCAAATTTTTATGGTTTTATCCATACTTACCGTAGCAAACAATTTCCCACTAGGATTAAATGCAATGTGATTAATATGCAAGTTGTGCGCAGCCACATCAACATCTAATTTGTAGTTTTGATTTACCAACCAACTGCGCAACATCACATCCCGTCCACCACTTAATAACTCCTTACCATCTTTAGTAAAAGCTACTGTAAATACTGAGTTGGTATGCGCATCTAGCGTATTTAGCAAAGTAAAATCACTTAATTGATAGAGGCGTATTTTAAAATCGCTAAACCCAACAGCCATTATATTTTGATTGCTATTGAGGTCTATACAACGAGCACTTTTGGTACTCTCTTGATGGTGGTATAGTAACTTTAAATCAGACAAACTCCAAATTTTAACGGCACCATCCCCTCCACATGTAATCAATTCGTTGTTGTATATTCTTATGTCAAAAATACCCAAGGTATGCGCCTCTATATTTCTAATTTCTTTACCAGCCACCAAATCAACTACATGTAAATTGCCACTGGCTGCCCCGCAAAAAAGCAAGCTGTTTGCTCTATCTATACAAAGTGAATAAACAGGGCGGTTTACCTGAACCAATAGCTTACCATCGCCTTTGGATTCTATATTCCAAAGCACAACATATCCATCGTTTCCTCCACTGTAAAATTCGTTTGGTAGAATGGCGTGACTTAACGAATAAATTGGACCATTATGTCCGCTAAAATGTGCTACTTTCGTGATGTTAATTACACTCATGGCAATAGTTAAAACTTTTACTCCGGGCGAAAATACCTTTTTATTGGTTTGGAAAATTACAGAAGATGCGGAAACGTTAAATAAATTTTTGTTTAATTTAAAAGACGAGCAAACCACAACCCCTAAGCATAGTTTGCACTGGTTAGCAAGCCGCGCTGCAATTACAACACATTTTGGATTAGAGGCCTTGGTTACAATCCATAAAGATATTTATAATAAACCAAGTATGTTGGTTAATGACGAAAAATACCACTTATCTGTTACCCACAGCAGCAATTACGCAGCAGTTATGTTTAGTAAAGTTAAAAATGTGGCAATCGATTTAGAGAAAGTTGATGAGCGAGTTGGAAGAGTGGCACATAAATTTATAAATAGTGCCGAAGAAGAAATGTTACAACAAACCTCTAATCTTATACACGATCAAACCCTGATTTGGAGTGCAAAAGAAACCTTGTACAAATTTTACGGTCAAAAAGAATTGGACTTTAAAAAACACATGACCATTTTTACCCAACAACCTCAATTAAGAGGCTGCTTACACATAAATACACCCATTTTTTACGATATACATGATGAATTATTGGATGGCTTTATTTTAACCTACATGACCGAATAAGTTAAATTAATATAATATATTTTTTAGATAAGCCTAAATTCATATTTTTGCTACCATAATAATGAAAGCAAGATTCTTTTGGCTAATTACTTACGTTTTATTCGTGTTGCAAAGCCATGCGCAGCATACAATTGTTAAAGGAGTAATAACACATGATAGTGAAGCTATTGGTTTTGCGACAGTTGGCATAAAAGGGACATCCCAAGGGACAGTAGCCAACAATGATGGGTTTTACACTTTAAAACTACCTCAATTAGGAGTATACACTTTAGTAATTTCTGCCTTAGGGTACGAAACCAAATATAAAAGAGTGGTGGCTAAAGGCAACGAAACCATTAACCTAAACCTATCGTTAGATGTTTCACAAACTTCATTAAACGAGGTTACAGTTACTGGCACGCTTAAAGAGGTAAGTAAACTTAATAGCCCTGTTTCAGTTGAAATCTATACACCTAAGTTTTTTCAAAAGAACGTTTCTAATAATTTGTTTGATGCCCTATCGATGGTAAACGGAGTGCAACCGACAATGAATTGTAACGTATGCAACACAGGCGATATTCATATAAATGGAATGGAAGGACCCTACACTTTAATATTAATAGATGGGATGCCCATTGTAAGTTCGTTGAGCACAGTTTATGGCATGATGGGTATACCTAATAGTATGGTTGATCGGATTGAAATTGTTAAAGGACCCGCAAGTACTTTATATGGGAGCGAGGCCGTTGCTGGAATTATAAATGTAATTACAAAAAATCCGAAAAAGGCTCCTTTATTTTCATTTGATCAGTTTGCTACAAGTTATGGAGAATATAATACGGATGCATCAGTGAAATGGAGCAATAAAAAAATAGCCACCATAATGAGTGCAAACTATTTTAATTATAACAACCGCGTAGATAAAAACAAAGATGGTTTTACAGATGTAACACTTCAAAATCGCATTTCAATTTTTAACAAATACAGTTTTAACCGCACAAACAACAGAGAAGCAAATATAGCTGCTAGGTTGTTTTATGAAGATCGTTGGGGCGGTCAAACTAATTGGGATAAAAAATTTAGAGGTGGTGATAGTGTTTACGGAGAAAGTATATTTACAAAAAGAGCTGAACTAATAGGCAATTACGAATTACCTACTAAGCATAAACTAAAGCTAATGTATAGTTACAATTACCACAATCAAAACTCGTATTATGGAACTACCGCATACATGGCTTCTCAACAAGTAGGCTTTGCCCAACTTGTTTACAATAAAAAAGTAGGTTTAAGACATGATGTACTTATGGGTGCAGGTATACGCTACACCAATTATGATGATAATACGTCTGCCACTGCAGATTTAAGTCTAACTAACAAACCTTCTGTAATTTATTTACCTGGCATATTTGCGCAAGATGAAATAGCACTCACATCAACTCAAACTTTATTGGTAGGTGCACGATACGATTATTATAAACAACATGGATCTATATTTTCACCTAGAATTAATTATAAAATTCAATCCAATAAATTTAACACCATACGGTTAAGTTTGGGAAACGGATTTAGGGTTGTGAATATATTTACCGAAGATCATGCGGCTTTAACAGGGGCGCGTGAAGTAATTATACAATCATCGTTAAAACCAGAACAAAGTTGGAATGGAAACCTAAACTACACGCGGTTTATAAGAAAGGGAAAAGGATTTGTAACAATGGATGCAACCGTATTTTACACTTACTTTAACAACCGTATTATTGCCGATTATGACACCGACCCAAACAAAATCATTTATGACAATTTAGATGGTTATGCAATTAGCCAAGGTGTAAGTTTAAACACAGATTTCACTTTTGGATTTTCCTTGAAGTTAAACATTGGCGTAACTTGGATGGATGTTTTTAAAGTAGACAAAGACAGCAACAACTTCAATCAAAAATCGGTGCAAATACACGCTCCAAAATTTAGTAGCACATTTCAATTAAGTTACACCCTGCGAAAAATTAATTTAACTATTGATTATACGGGTCAGGTATACAGTCCAATGCGTTTACCCGTTTTACCAAATGATTTTAGGCCAGAATATTCACCATGGTTTAGCATACAAAATGTGCAGCTAACCAAAAAAATTAATACTAACTGGCAGATTTATCTGGGTATAAAAAACGTATTAAACTTCATGCCTCAAAATCCTATTATGCGTGCCTTCGATCCGTTTGATAAAAACGTAAATCAAAACAACCCCAATGCATACACTTTCGACCCTACCTATAACTATGCGGCAATGCAAGGGCGAAGAGTTATTTTAGGCATTAGGTATATATTGTATTGACATGATTTATTTAAAAAAAAATGCCCCCGACAAATTCGAGGGCATTTTGAAAACAATTAATTTGTAAATTATTTACCAGTTGATTTGATAGTTATCAACTTAATCATTCCAATCGCATCAAACAATTTAATAAATGGATAAACAGGATCAAACTCCCACCATTTGGCGGCAAAGTTAGGACGTGCACCAGCATGATGATGATTATTTTGGAACAACTCACCCAACATTAAAAAGTCAATAATTAATGTATTCTTAGAATGGTCTTTTTCGTCATCAAAATTACGATACCCGTATTTATGTCCGGCCCAATTAACAATAGCACCTTGTATAGGCGCAATTAAAAAATGAACGGGTAACAATAAAAACATCCATGGTGATGTAGCAAATTGAATGTAAAATAGCGTGTATAAAGCTGCAAAGCCTAAACGAGAAAACCAGCTATCAGCAATTCTATCAACTACAGGATATACGGGGAAATTCTTGTCGAATTTCTCTTCAATTTCAATGGTACCACGCAATACTCCGTTATAAACGTCACGTGTGTGCATCATCATGGTAAATACCTCTTTGAAAAACTGAGGAGTATGTGGATCCTTTTCTGTATCGCTGTATGCATGGTGCATGCGATGTAAAATGGCGTACGCACGTGCATTTAAATATGAAGTACCTTGTGTTAACCAAGAAAAAACGTACCAGAATTTTTCCCAGAAAGGGTTCATAGTAAACATTTTGTGCGCAGAATAACGGTGTAAATAGAACGTTTGGCAAAACAAAGAGATGTACCAATGTGCAATTAAAAATACGATGATGATCATTTATAGTTTATAAAAATTAAAGGGGCGAACTTATCTAATTGTAGGTATTACGCCAAATGTTTTGTGTCATTTTAACCTTACCTGTATTTAATTCTGGTTTCGGCCTTTTTCAACTCCCTATCTATAATTAACTTAGCCAACTCGGGAGCAATTAGTTTAGGGTCGTTTTGGGCAAAGGCTGCCTTGGCATCTCGCTCAAATACATCAACCCTATAAAGCACTTGTAATAAAAGTTCCATTTTGTGCAGCAAAAGATAAACAATCAATTCAGTCAACCGCTCTTGTAATTGCTCGTAGGTAGTTGATTGAGCAATTAAATCATGCTCAAAATAGGCTCCTAACTTTTGAGCTGCATTTTTAACAAGTATGGGTAAATTAGGGTTACTCATTCCAATTGTTTTTAATTTGATTAAAATAAATACTTAAAGAATCATTGGGCAATGAATTACAAGGATGTAGCTTAGCAAAATCATGCACATTTCGTATGCGAATATCTAAATCAGGGTGTGTGCTGATGAGTTCATTTACATGAACTCCATTACTTTCTTTTTTTAGCAATTCAAACAAATCAACCATTCCCATATAATTGATGTTATTCTGCTGCAAGACTTCTAAGCCATGATTATCTGCTTCAGTTTCCAATTCTCGGCTATAACCAAGGTTTCTTAGTTGGTGGGCATTTTCAATTAATACGCCTCCTACCCCACTCATATCACCAAAAATAACAGACAAAAATAAATACCCCGATAAGGTTCTAAACAGATTTCGTGTAGCATGTTTAAGTTCTACATGCGAATATTCATGAGCCAATAAAGCAGCCAATTGTTCGGGCGATTTCATGTTATTTAATATAGCATCATACACCACAATACCGCCACCCGGTAAAGCAAATGCATTGATAATGTTTGATTTTACAACCGTAATTTTTACAGGATAACTTTTATCTATAATAAGTTCGTTAAAAAAATGATTGATGGCTATGGTTTTAGAAGAATCAATTTGCTCTTCATCCAAAACAGATTGATACATTTTTTGTCCGAATTCAATTTCATATTCTTTTGGGAAAACGTTTGCACCATATCCCGCAATGGCAGGCAATAACCATACATAAGAAGTCCATAAAACAAACAACAACAGCAGTAATGATGTGACAAAAACACCTGCAGCCGACATGTTTAAACGTTGCGCAAATGTGCGCGGATATGCTTGCCTGTATCTTTTAATAAAATCTTGGTCGGTGATATCCAATTGCTGGGCAGGAAATACATCACCTAAACGTAAACTCAACAGTCCACTTTTAAATTCGTGCTCAATCACATGCTGTTTTTCCCAAGTCATGCTAACCCGCTCACCAACTTGGTTTACAAATTGAATAACCCAAGCATTGTCGAGCCACAGCACATCAACTTGTTTCGGCTTGCCCGAGTAACCATCAAAAAAACGTGCTTTATATACTAGTTCCATAATTTACACCTTACAATAATCTAAATAATTAACTGATTAATGAAAACATATTAATAAAAAGAAGAGATAAACAGCGGTTTTAATTAGAATGGTTATAAATCACATCAACCTCAAAACAAGCCCATGAAAACAACTACTTTATCGGCAAATTATATTTTAACAAAAAGTGGCAATAGGCCTACAATATTTGTAAATTGCGGGCCAATTTAGATTTGAAATCAAAAATAATTTTAAATAATATGTTCGATTTAGAAATGATTAAAGCAGTATACGCTAGTATGGATGAGCGCATTGCTGCTGCACGTAAAGTGGTAAATCGCCCACTTACATTAACCGAAAAAATATTATACAGCCACTTAACAGCTGGTAATGCAGCTGCAGCATATAACCGTGGAAAAGACTATGTAGATTTTAACCCTGACCGCGTTGCTATGCAAGATGCAACTGCACAAATGGCATTGTTACAATTTATGCAAGCCGGTCGCCCAAAAGTAGCTGTACCTTCAACAGTTCATTGCGATCACTTAATTACCGCAAAATCGGGTGCTGCTGATGATTTAGCTTTTGCCAATAATGAAAGTAAAGAAGTATATGATTTCTTGGCTTCGGTATCAAACAAATACGGTATCGGATTTTGGAAACCAGGAGCAGGCATTATTCACCAGGTAGTTTTAGAGAATTATGCATTTCCGGGTGGTATGATGATTGGAACCGACTCTCATACAGTTAACGCTGGTGGTTTGGGTATGATTGCCATTGGTGTTGGTGGTGCTGATGCTTGTGATGTAATGGCCGGTTTACCTTGGGAGTTAAAATTCCCTAAACTTATTGGTGTAAAATTAACTGGTAAGTTAAGCGGATGGGCTTCTGCTAAAGATATTATTTTAAAAGTAGCTGGTATTTTAACTGTAAAAGGTGGTACTGGTGCAATAGTTGAATATTTTGGCGATGGTGCAATAAATTTAAGTTGCACGGGTAAAGGTACCATTTGTAACATGGGTGCAGAGATTGGAGCAACAACTTCAACTTTTGGTTATGATGAAAGCATGGAGCGTTATTTACGCGCTACTGGCCGTGCTGATGTTGCTGATGCTGCAAATGCAATCAAACACCACTTAACTGCCGATACAGAAGTTTATGAAAGTCCAGAAACTTATTTCGATCAAATAATTGAAATTAATTTAGATGCTCTTGAGCCGCACTTAAACGGACCATTTACTCCGGATTTGGCTACCCCTATTAGTAAAATGAAAGAAGAAGCCGTTAAAAATGGCTGGCCTTTAACTGTTGAATGGGGTTTAATTGGTTCTTGTACCAACTCATCCTACGAAGATTTATCTCGTGCTGCATCAATAGCTAAACAAGCTGTGGCAAAAGGTTTAACCACTAAAGCTCAATTTGGTATCAATCCAGGATCTGAGCAAGTACGTTATACTGCAGATAGAGATGGTTTATTAAAAACCTTTACCGATTTAAATGCGAAAGTATTTACCAATGCTTGCGGACCATGTATTGGTATGTGGGAACGTGAAGGTGCGGAAAAATCGGAGAAGAACACCATTGTGCACTCGTTTAACCGCAACTTTGCCAAACGTGCTGATGGCAACCCGAACACCTTTGCATTTGTAACTTCACCAGAAATGGTAGCAGCAATTGCAATTGCTGGTGATTTAGGCTTCAACCCAATAACCGATACGTTAATTAACGATAAAGGAGAGTCTGTAAAATTAGAACCTCCAACAGGTGACGAGTTACCAGCTAATGGTTTTGCAGTTGAAGATGCAGGATACCAAGCTCCAGCTGAGGATGGTTCACATATTACAGTTGCAGTTTCTACAACTTCAGATCGTTTACAATTATTAGATCCGTTTGCTGCATGGGAAGGCACTAACTTAACAGGTTTAAAACTGTTGATTAAAGCTAAAGGTAAATGTACAACCGACCATATTTCTATGGCAGGCCCTTGGTTAAAGTACCGTGGTCACTTAGATAATATTTCTAACAACATGCTTATAGGTGCGGTTAATTTTTATAACGAAAAAACCGACTCGGTAAAAAATCAATTATCAGGCGAATACCAAAACGTCCCTAAAGTACAACGCGCATACAAAGCACAGGGTATTGGCAGTATTGTTGTGGGTGATGAAAATTATGGCGAAGGATCGAGCCGCGAGCACGCAGCAATGGAACCTCGTCATTTAGGCGTACGCGCAGTATTGGTAAAATCGTTTGCCCGTATTCACGAAACCAACCTGAAAAAGCAAGGTATGTTGGCGTTAACTTTTGCAGATAAAGAAGACTACAACAAAATACAAGAAGATGATTTGGTAGATATATTAGGATTAACAGCATTTGCTCCTAATACACCAATAACTTTGGTATTAACACATCATGATGGCAGCAAAGAAAACATCACGGTTAATCATACCTACAACGAACAACAAATTGAATGGTTTAAAGCAGGTGGCGCATTAAACATTATACGTGCCAGTATTGGTCAATAATAATATTAACTTTATAGAAAAAAGCGCCTCGAGAATAACCTCGGGGCGTTTTTTTTATAACCTAGATAACCTATATTGTGGTATGAAAAAACTATTAGCAGCAATGTTATTACTTGTTACATTGTTACAAACACCGCAAACTACAGCCCAAACAAAACCAGACTCTATTTACCAAAAAGTTGACATCAAACCACAGTATACAGGTAGCGAAAAGGCCCTCGAAAATTTTATTACTACGCAAACCAAATACCCACAAGAAGCACTGAATCAAAAACAAGAAGGTATTATTGAAGTTGAATTTGTAGTATCGAAAAATGGAAATATCACCGATGTTACATGCGCCACAGGTAAACATCCTGAATTATGCAATGAAGCCAAGCGAGTAATTGCCAAAATGCCCCAATGGATTCCAGCAAAAGTTAAAGACGTGGCTGTGGCTGCTAAACAAAAGATTGCTATTGGTTTTAAGTCATACAACAAACAAATTACATATGTAATTATTCCTGATGAATTGACTGCAAGTAATGAAGTTTTATATCATCAAGACATCATGGAAGAAAAAGGAGATCCAAATGGTGTCGATTCAGAATTATTGAGTAAACCCAAAAGTCAATCAGATGATGATGTCTTAACTTTTGTTGAGCAAATGCCAGAATTTAATGGCGATCTTTATGAATACCTTAACCAAAACATCATCTACCCGGTGATAGCGAAAGAAAATAAAATAGAAGGGAGAGTTACCGTACAATTTAATGTTGAAAAAGATGGCAGTATTTCCAATGCATCTATTTTAAAAAAAATGGGGTGGGGAATGGACGAAGAGACACTACGAGTAATAAACAACATACCAAATTGGAAACCGGGAAAACAAAATGGCAAAACAGTTAGGGTCAGGTACACCCTTCCTGTATCTTTTAAACTCAAATGAAAATGAATCTTAAAGACATTCCATTTGCTAAATTACTTGGGCTTACAGATGGCCAAGGTGAATTTCTATTTGAACTTACTGATGACATTACTTATACCAACCATTTGGGAACAGTGGCTGCAGCTGCACAATTTTCTCTTGCAGAGTTTACATCAGGACAGTGGCTATTAAATACTTTTCCGGAAATTGCTCCCAATGTAATTCCCATGCTCCGGAAATCGGAAGTGAAATTTAAAAAACCTGCATATGGAAAAATAAGGGCTAAAGCAATCGTAAGCCAAGAAACCCAAGATGAATTTTTACATGGTTTCAACCTACATAAGCGTGCTTTAATTAAAATTAACATTATTCTCATGAATGACGGTAATGAAGAAGTAATGAACGGAGTATACGAATGGTTTATTCAATTAAAAAAATAGAAATCATGAGATTAACCACCACTTCATCAACCCAAAAAATTGGACTACGAGAGAATAATTTACTTAAATTATATTTGGTTGTATTTTTTATATTTTGGGCCTACACACTATTTTTCACAGCCGATTTGGCCAATTGGATGATTGAAAATATTTTCACCTTAATTGGATTAGTGACCATCACATTAACCTACAAAAAATTTAAATTTAGTGATTTAAGTTATACCCTAATTTTTGTTTACATCATGCTCCACATTTATGGTGCAATGTATACCTATTCAGAAAACCCAATAGGATATTGGATAAAAGATGTATTTAATTTAGAAAGAAACCACTACGATAGAATTGTGCATTTTAGTTATGGTTTTTTATTGGGTTACCCGCTACGAGATTATTTTAAAAACTGGTTTTATTGGCCAAATTGGGTCTGTTGGGTTTTACCTGTTGAAATTACCATGAGTTTAAGTGGCGCCTACGAGATTATTGAGTGGCTGGTTGCCGATGTATTTTTTAAGGCACAAGGTACAGCATATTTAGGTACACAAGGTGATGTTTGGGATTCGCAAAAAGATATGGCATTGGCATTAATCGGTGCGGTATTGGTGATGGTAATCGCTGCATATATGAAGAAATTACTGCGTAAATAGATTACCAAGATCAGTTACACAAAAAAGGCCGTGAGCATATGCTCACGGCCTTACAATTTATATAATAGATATTACTTTCTATTTTGCATTTTTACTTCGGCAAGTTTAACCGCTTCGTATAAATTTACTATACCACCAGAAATACAAAGTTCAGTCATTTTAACTTTTTTCTTGGTACCTGGTACTATTACTTTGCCCTTAACTTTTACGGCAGATAGCATGATGATTTCTTTAACCTCTGCTGCGGTTAACTCTGGAAAATAACTGCGAATTACAGCAGCAACCCCAGCGGTTACAGGACTTGCCATGCTGGTTCCGTTATAGCTTGCATATTTATTTTCAGGCACACAAGAATTAATGTCAACACCAGGAGCAAATACATCAACACTTTTTTTACCATAATTACTAAACTCTGCAGGAATTAGTTTTTTGTTTTTCCAGCTTGATGCACCTACTTCAATCCAATTAGAAGCATTATAATCAGTAATTTTATCATTAGGGTAATTATTTTCTACTTCTAAGTTTTTATGATCGTTACCTGCTGCATGCACCAGCAATACATCTTTTGATTGTGCATAAAGTATTGCTTCATCAACCACATCTTTATAAGGAGAAAATGCTTTTCCGAAGCTCATATTAACAACCTTGGCACCATTATCAACTGCATAACGAATAGCATTTGCAACATCTTTATCCCGTTCATCACCATCAGGTACTACACGCAAAACCATTATTTCAGCACGATCAGCAATACCATTTATGCCAGCGCCATTATTTCTATCGGCAGCTATAATGCCTGCCACGTGCGTTCCATGTTCACCATTAGGAGAACTTACCCTGTTATTACCATAATAACGTTCTGAAACTACTTCGTAGTTATCACCAACAATTTGGCGTGAATCAAAGTCAAGGTTATAATGAAAGTCAACAAACTTGCTAATTTGTTCTTTTGCACCTTGCAATCCTTTTCCAAACTTGCTGATTACAACATAGTTTTTCTTGCTTGCCGTAAACGTTTTGCTGATGCTGTTTTGAGCCATGGCCTCATTCATATCAGCAGGTTTGTAAGATTTAAATTCGGCCATACTCATGGAGTCTTTTCCTAAGTTACTTGTTAAAGAAGTAACCCCCTTTTCTAAGGAACTATATATGTTACTATACATAGCATACTCGCTATAACCTTTTGTATAAACGGACTTCACCTTTTTGTAATAAGCATAGTTCTCTTTTTCAATACCATCTAAACTATTACTATCTACTTTTTCGTAGCGCGCCTTGAGTTGTTTATATAAGCGAGTTACTTCTAAATTATCTTCAGCTACACTTTGTTCTTGGCCACCTATAAAGTTCCAACCATTTACATCATCAACATAACCGTTGTTATCATCATCAATTTTATTATTGGGTACTTCACGCATATTTACCCAAATCACTTGTTTTAAATCCTCATGAACAACATCCGTACCTCCATCAATAACAGCTACAATAACTTTTTGGCTGCTTTTACCTGTAAGTAATTCGATGTAGGTTCTTTCCGTACTTACACCATTAATTTTATTGATTTTTGGATCGAGGTTAAACCAATTTGCTGGGGCAACTTTTTGGCCAAAAACCATCATGATTTGAGCCGCAAGTGCTAATATTAGGGTTATTTTTTTCATATCAATTATAAATTCTGTTTGAACAATTTAATCAAATATAAATTTTAGATTTATGTAATTGATTAACGATTACATAAAAAGTTAAATTTCATTATAAAATGTCGAGAATGAGTTGAGGCGGCCTACCGATAACTGCCTTATTACCTTTAATCACAATTGGTCGTTCTATAAGAATTGGAAACTTAAGCATTAACTCAATGTATTGTGCATCTGTTAATTCTTTGTTTTTAAACTCCTTAAAGACTTCTTCCTTCACCCTTATGATTTGTATGGGTTTTAGGTTAAGTATCGTTAGTAGCTTTTTGATGTCTTTTTCTGTTATAACATCTTTAAGATATTCAACTATTTCAACATCTTGATTTTGTTCTTTTAACAAAATCAAAGCCGCTCTACTTTTGCCACATTTGGGGTTATGAAATATTACCGTTTTCATTTGGTGTTGTAAAGTACGTAGTTCATTTTAGAAATGTAAGAAAATAAACGGAACCCTTATAAAAAGTGAAACCCCAGATTTCTCCGGGGCTTACCCTAGGCTATAAAACAAATTACACCTCTAATCAAAGATGCAATGTTTTAAATCAATTTAATTTACACTTTCCCCAATCAAAACGCATAATAAAGATAAAATTATTGCCCAATCATTCAATCATTGGTTTGTGTTTTTTTATGATTTTTGAGTTAAAAAAACAATTTTATAACGGCAAACCATCATTGAATTTCATAACATTACTTCATTTCACGTTTAGCTTTTAGCTTTAACTTTAATCCTTCCGATAGATACAACATTACCGGCACTAAAATTAGTGTCAGGAAGGTGGCAAATGATAAACCAAAAATCATAGTCCATGATAAAGGGCCCCAAAATGCTACGCTATCACCGCCAAAGAAAATCTTTGGATTCCCAGTTGATAATAAAGACGCAAAATCGATATTTAACCCCACTGCAAGTGGAACCAAACCAAGCATGGTTGCTGTTGCTGTTAATAAAACGGGAGTCATACGTGTACGACCTGCATCAATAATAGCTTCCCTTAATGGTACACCATCTTTTATTAGAATTTCAGTGAACTCAACCAGTAGTATACCATTCCGAACTACAATACCTGCCAAGGCTATAATGCCAACTCCTGTCATCATCACTGAGATATTCATGTTGAAAATGGTGAAGCCAAGGAATACGCCTATTAAACTGAGTAAAATCTCACTTAAAATTATAATAGGTTTTGATATTGAATTAAACTGTGTTACCAATATTAAAAAGATCAATCCAAATGATGTTAACAAAGCAGTTCCCAAAAATGCTCCGGTTTCGGCTTGCTCTTGTTGCTCACCGCCCATTTTTGCACTTACTCCAGTTGGGAAATTGTATCTCTTGATAGATTTGGCCATTTTTCCAACAATATCATTCGCATTGTAATTGTTTAATACATTAGATGATAAGGTAACCATTGGTTGATCATCTAAGCGTTTGATGCCACCAAAGGTATTTCCGTATTTTACAGATGCTACTGATGAAAGGGGTATTTGACGTATTTGCCCACCCATATTCATATCACGGTAAGTAATCTTCAAATTCATAATCGCATCAATACTATTTCTTTGATTCTCTTTGTAGCGAATTTGAATTGGATACTCATCATTGGCATCTTTCAGCTTGCTTACTTCCTTACCAAAAATGGCTGTCCGTAACTCACCACCTATTTGCGCAGTGCTTATACCTTCGCGATTAGCACGCTCTCTATCGATAACAACTACCAACTCTGGCTTATTACTTTGTACATCAGATTTTAACTCTTCAACACCAGGGTAGGCCAACGAATCTAGGTAACGTTTCAAGTCGGCACTTACCATTGTTAATTGATTGATGTCATCCCCTTTAATTTCAATTGAAATTGGTTTCCCTGTTGGAGGACCGCTACTTTCTTGCTCTACAATAACTTCTGCTCCCGGAATACCTTTAGTTGATTGGCGAATCAGGTCGAGGTACCTAACTGTTGATTCCCCATCGCGCTCTCCAAACTCAACAAATGCAACAGTTACTTTTCCTAAATGCGGTGTTGGACTAAAATTATATTCAAACTGTGAAGGATCATTTGCACCGACAGCTACATTTGATATAATTGACTCTACAATTGGGTTATCTGTACCTACTACTTTGGTAACTCTTTCCTCTACAATTTGTGTAATTGAATCGGTGTAAGCAGCAGATGTTCCTGTAGGAAGTGTAATGTAAGTATAAATAAAGTTGGGATCTGCTTTAGGAAAAAATACCACTTTAGGTTTTACCAAAGCAACCAGTAGGAAAGTAAAAATAAACAACCCAAAAGTACCTACCAATAACCAAATAGGTCTATTTTTTTGTAATGCCCATTCCATAAATCCTTTGTAAAAATCTTGGAAACGAGGCCAAACGCTTTCTTGAAACTTTTGAATCCATTTCCAAAACACAAATCGATTTAATGAATATAAACCGAACATAATAATAGCAAAATTACCTAACCCAATATTACCTGATAGGTATGATAATAAAGCCACCACACCAAAAATGATTGCAGTTACTTTGTATCCCTTTTTGTTTTCTCTATTCTTTTGTTCTTCTTCATGTGTCTTCATAAAATCAACTGCAAAAACAGGATTGATGATATAAGCCACAACTAAAGAAGCCAACAAAGTAACTATTAAAGTAATGGGCAAATAAAACATAAATTTACCGATAACACCTTGCCAAAACGCTAGTGGTATGAAAGGAGCAAGTGTCGTCATGGTGCCTGAGAAAACAGGCAAAAACACCTCACCTGCGGCAAGTTTAGCAGCCTTTTTTATTGGCATTTTACCGTTTGCAAAAATACGATGGGTATTTTCAACTACCACAATGGCATCATCAACAACAATACCCAAAGCCAATAAAAACGAGAACAAAACAATAAAGTTTAACTTGAAACCTATAGCAGGAAAAACCATGAAGGCAACCGCACAAGATAATGGTACAGACATAGCCACAAAAATGGCATTGGTTGTACCCATGAAAAACATGAGAATAATAGTAACCAAAATAAAACCAATGATAATGGTATTAATCAAGTCATGTAAGGTTACGCGTGTTTTTTGAGATTGATCACCCGTAATGGTAACTTTCAGGTCTGATGGGAATTTCTCCTTACTCAACCTATCTGATATTTCTCGAATTTTGTCTGAAGCAGAAATTAAATTTTCGCCACTGCGTTTAATTACATTTAAACTAATAACGTTTTTGCCCTCCAAGCGCGCATAACTCGATTTTTCTTCGTAAGCATCTTTTATTTCAGCAATATCTTTTAAGTATACTATTGCGCCTGTGGATCCGCGAATAACAATATCACCAATTTTGTTGGGGTCTCTGTATTCACCTTTAACACTAATGGCTCTTTTTAAACCATCCATGTCAATCAAGCCACCACTAATGGTCATGTTTTCATATTTGATTGCATTTTCAATATCCATAAATGTAATATTGGCAACCTGGGCTTTATACATGTCAACATTCACTTGAATCTCACGCTCTAAAGCACCTACTAGTCTGGCCTCAGTAATTTCTTTTAGGCCTTCAATTTCATTTTGTAAGTCTTCAGCATATCTTTTTAACTTATCCAAAGGATAATCGCCACTTACGTGAACTTGCATAATGGGCATTTGAGAAACATCAATATCCCTTACTTGCGGATCTTCAGGTAAGTTTTTAGGTAAATCGTTTTTTGCTTTATCAACAGCATCTTTAACACGCTGCAAAGCCAAATCAACATTTTGATCGGTATTAAACTCTACGTTTATAACCGAAAAATCTTGAACTGAATTACTCTTCACTTTTTTAACACCAACAATTGTTTTAATTTGTTTTTCAATTTGTTTGGTAACCAACTGCTCCATATCCGTGGGTGATGTACCAGGATAAATAGTGGTGATTAGAATACTTGGAAACTTAACCTCCGGAAATTGTTCTTTGGGCAGTTTAATATATGAAAGCAATCCGGCAAGCGTAATGATAATGGTAACTATATATATACTAGTTTTATTATCTATACTCCAACTGGAAGGCTTAAATTCTTTATTTGTATCGTGCATATGACTGACTTTTTATTCTATTTAAATTTACAAGCTATGTGATACTATAATTTAATTACCTGACCATCGGTTAAATCTTGGAAACCTGTGGTAATTAATTGGTCTCCTTCATTTAAACCACTTAAGATTTCAGCACTCGTTCCGTATGTTCTCCCAACAGTTACAGGTCTCTTTTTAGCAATCATTTCATTATTAGCATTTTTTGCGATAATGTAGACCAATTTTTCACCATCTATTTCTTGAATAGTATTGATTGGAATAACCGTTGCATTTTTGTTCTCATAATCAATAATTTTAATTTCGGCTACCATGTTAGGGTGGAGCTCATTATCATTTGGCAAGGCTACCTCTAGATTAAACGTACGTGTTAATGCATTAATAGATTTTGACGAATAAGAAACCGAAGACTTTACTGATTTATTGATATCTGGAAAATTTACTAAAACAGGATTACCTTGTTTTACAATATTTGAATACGACTCTGATAAATCTGCTTTAATTTTTAAAGCCGCAGGATTAACCACACTTATTGCAGGAAAACCAGGGGCAATACCTTGACCAACTTTAATACTTACCAAATCAACAGTACCATTGTATTCAGATTTTATAAAATACATACCAAGATTCTCTTTAACAGAGGCAATTTGTTTTTCTAAATTTTCCTTTTGGTTTTTTGCTTGCAAAAATTCTATTTCACTTCCCACTTTTTGTTCCCATAACGATTTACGTTTCTCGTATACGGTATTGGCTAATTCCAGACCTTTTTTAAGTGTTTCAATTTGCGATTTTACCACATCGGCATCTAGTTCAGCTAAAATTTGGCCTGCCGAAACCCTGTCTCCAACCTTAACATTTACTCGTTTTACTGCACTAGGTACTTTAGCACTGTATGTAATATTTTCATCACCATCAACACGTCCTTGTACATCAACAGCATGAAGAAATGCCTGCTTAGCTAGGGTAGTGATAGCAACAATTTTAGCCCGGCTATTTTCGTTTTTTGAGCTGTCTCCGATAGCTACAATTTCTTCTTGCAGGCTGGTAATTTGAGCAGCTATTTCAGTTTGTTTTGCTTTTAACTTTTCAAGTTCTGCCTTCTTGGATTCAAGGTTGTTTCCTGCTCCACACGCTGCTAATAGAACAACAACACTTGTTGCCCAAAAAATTAATTTTATCTTATTCATATCTATTGTTTTTATTTATTTAAATCACCTAAGGCTTTACGTAAATCAAGTTGTGCGACAAAATAATCGTACATGGTATTCAGGTAAGATGCACGAGCAGTTTCCAAATCTCTTTGAGTGATAGTTAATTCTAAACTTGATGTTAAACCATTTTTAAACTTTAATTCAGTTCTATTATAAATGTCTTGTGCAAGGTCTAAGTTCTTTTTCTGCACTTCCAATTGCTTAGCAGAACGATCATAAGTTGTTCGGGCAATAAAAACTTCCTGCTCTATTAAATTACTCAGCACGATTTTATCATTCTCGGCTTTTTTTATGTTGATAGTTGCTTGTTGTATTTGCGCAGATTTTTTAAACCCATCAAATATTGGAATACTTAGGTTTAAACCCCAAAGAGTTCCTTCGTACCAATTCTTGCCCAAATCACCAAATGTTTGCCCGAAACTATTACGCTGGGTAGAAAAAATACCAACTAAACTTGGCGCATAACCAAACTGATATCTATTCTTATCCAGGGTGTTTAAAGAAATAGCTTGATTAATTAACTGGTACTCCAAACGGTTATTATAATCAACCTTGTTTGCTTGTATGGTTACTTTAGATGCCTCGTACATTTTCATTAACTCATCCGTTAATTCAATTTGATCATCGAAATTTAAACCTAACTGGATTTTAAGAACCATCAAAAGTGTTTTTTGTTGATCAATAAGCTTATCCCTCTGCAATTCCAATGAAGAATATTGCAAGCTTATCTTATCAAATTCAGTTCTATCTAAAAAACCGTTTTGAACTAATTTCTCTAAATCGAATTTGGTTTTACCCAAAGCATCAAGGTTGGCATTGATCAGCTTTAGCGATGTTTGTGCCAGTAAAATTCCATAGTATGTTTTACTTACCGAAATTTCTGTTTCTATTTCGGTACGTTTTAAATTTATTTTAGCCAACTGAACATACTCTTTCGAAGCTTTTAATCCCATCAAAAATCCTCCGTCAAACAACAGCTGACTGGCAGCAATGCTTCCTGTTGCAGAGAAAGGAACACCAAAACGTATTACTTGTTTGGCTCCACCAAAATCTATAACACTAGAAGGTACTGTTAAATAGTTATTGAAACTTCCAGTTGCATTTACATTAGGTAAGCCTAAAGCCAATACTTCTTTTACTTTTTTCTCAGCGGCAATGACATCAAGTGCACTATTTTTTAGGGCACTATTGTACTTTTTCGCGTGCGCTACTGCGTCTTGTAATGAAAACTTTTTGGCTTCGGCTTGTTGTTGTGCAACGGCATTAAACACTACCCCAAAACACAGTACAAATAAACTAGCGTATTTTATCGACTTAAACTTATTCATTGTATTATTTATTTCTTATGGCTAATAATTTCTCTTCTAGTAACGCTGTGCCTTTAGCAGTACAAATACTGCGTAAATGGTACTTTACAATTTCTAAATGCATCACTTTGATGTCCATTTCCTCTTTATCATAATTATCGGGATTGATTAAAAAACTAACTAAATAAATATAAATCCTACTCACAAGGTCTACATCCAAATCTTTTCTGTAAAGTCCGTTTTTAACTCCAAAAACAATGTTGTCTTGAATTAATTTTTTAATAAAACTTCTTCTATCTGCCTCTAGTTTATCCCAAGCACCTTTAAAATACTTTTTCAAATCGAACATGCTACTTGGATTAATATGCCTTATAACTACATTAATTTTTTCAGAGATTTGGAGTAATACACTTATGGCATCCAAATCTTTGCTGTCAACCACACTGCAACAAAGTATGTTCATGTTATCCAAATGATGTGATACACACTGGTTAACCAAATCATTTTTATCGGTAAAAAACTGATACAGCGTTTTCTTAGATACACCTAGCTCTCGGGCAACGTCATCCATGGTTATACTTTTAAACCCATAACGCATAAATAGCTGCTCTGCTTCAGTTAATATTTTATCTTTAATTTCACTCATCCTAAAAAATTTCGCATGCGAAGGTAATATAATTATTAATATTGGAAACTATTTACATTAAAATAGTTTCCAATGAGTAAATAGTTTCAGTACTTTTTTTATCGGATAACACCACATAATTAATATTAGGCTTGTTATATCTCAATCAAAGTGGCTAATTGCAGGCTGTATTTAAAGGTTAATAGACTTAAAACATGAATAAACCTTATTTAGTGGGTATTACAGGAGGTAGCGCTAGTGGTAAAACAAGTTTTTTGCGTGAGATTGGCAATTTATTTGGCCCGAATGAAGTATGTATACTCTCGCAAGACAACTATTACAGGCCTGCTGGAGAGCAAGCTAAAGATGAAAACGGTCATATAAACTATGATCTTCCAGATTGCATTGATTT
The DNA here is from genome assembly GCA_947491825.1 of Bacteroidota bacterium. Classification (GTDB taxonomy): domain Bacteria; phylum Bacteroidota; class Bacteroidia; order UKL13-3; family UKL13-3; genus UBA6183. Next base: position 31,409 of record CANLLM010000004.1, on the reverse strand, counting down.
GGATGCTTTTAAAAATGATATCATTAAATTATCTTTAGGTGAAGGAGTTAGAAGAAGAGAATACCGTTTTCAACACGAGGAACAAATAGGCGATTGGCTTGAATTTGAATCAGCCCCAATTGTGATTATAGAGGGGCTATTTATATTTTACAGAGAGGACATATCATCTCACTTTAACCTGAAACTTTTTATAGAAGCTAATGAGGATTTACAATTGCAGCGAAGGTTAAAGCGAGATACATTGGAACGGAATATTCCAGCTGATTTTGTTCAATACCAATGGAATAACCATGTTATGCCCGCTTTTAGGAAATACCTTGAGCCATATAAAGTGCAAGCAGATATCATCATTAACAACAATGCGCATTTTAACAACAGTTTAAAAGTTGTTGAAGACCATTTCAGGTGGAAATTAAATCATCCATTAAATAACCCAGCAAGTACCAAAAATCCTTAAACCAATTGTTAATCAACACTTAAATTGTTTTTTAATAAAGGTTGTAAAAATATGACTGAGCGGTTATATTTGCCCACTTCGCAATATTTCAAATACGAGCAAATTAAATTATAACATAGAAAGATGAAAAGTAAAGGCGCAATTAAGTTATTCGCAATCGCACTTACAGTGGTATGTTTATTCCAGTTATCATTTACCTGGTTTACTTACCGTGCAGAACAAACGGCAAAAGAGTTTGCCAATGGCGATGTTGTTAAAGAAAGAGCATATTTAGATTCTATTGCTCGCGAGCCATTGGTAAACTTAGGCTTTAAAAAATTTACCTACTTAGAGTGCAAAGAGCGTGAGTTAAACTTAGGTTTAGACTTACAAGGCGGTATGAACGTAACATTAGAAGTTTCCATTGGTGATTTGATTAGATCATTGTCAAACAATAATTCTGATGCTACATTTAACAAAGCCATTGAAGTAACTAACGAAAAAATCAAGACAAGTCAGAAAGATTACGTTACCTTATTTGGTGAAACATACACTGAATTGGCTCCTGAAGGGAAATTGGCTGCTGTATTTGCAAATCAAACCAACAAAGAAAAAGTAAAACCTTCCTCAACAAATACTGAAGTTATTACATACATCAGAGAGGAAGCCAATCAAGCAATCGATCGTTCATTCCAAATTTTACGAGCTCGTATTGACAAATTCGGTGTAACACAACCTAATATTCAAAAATTAGAAGGTAGTGGCCGTATTTTAGTTGAGTTACCAGGTGTTGATAATCCTGCTCGTGTTCGTAAATTATTACAAGGATCTGCCAAATTAGAGTTCTACGAAACGTTTACTAATCCTGAAGCGTTTAAATACTTATCTGATGCAAATACCATTCTAGCAAAAGCAAATGGATCAGGCGCAGCATTAACTGGGGTTGATAGTAACAGTACCGATACAACACAAAAAAGCAGCGCATTAGCTGGCTTATCAGGCACTAAAAAATCAACAGACACGACTGTAAGCGCAGGTGCTGATTCAACCCAAAAGAAAATAGAAAACTTTACCAAAGAAAACCCATTGTTTGCTGTGTTACGTCCTAACGCTGATGAAAAAGGAATGTTAGCTGAACGCGGTTCTATTTGTGGAATGTCGTCTATTAGGGATACGGCAAAGGTAAACGCATTATTAGAACGTGCAGAAGTGCGTAATTCATTACCTAATAACATTAAATTTTTATGGGAAAGCAAAGCCATTGGTGACAATGGTGATGTAGTGATGTTGCACGCAGTGAAAACTGCAATGAATGGTGGCGCACAATTAGAAGGTGATAAAGTAATAGATGCACGCAGAGATATTGGCCAGAATGGAGAAATAGAAGTAAGCATGAGCATGAATGCTGATGGTGCTCGCATATGGAAAAACTTAACGAAATCAAACATTGGTCGTTCTATTGCCATTGTGTTAGACGATTTAGTTTACTCATCACCAAATGTACAAAACGAAATTCCAAATGGTCGTTCTTCAATTAACGGTAACTTTACCAGCGAAGAAGCAGGTGATTTAGCTAATATTTTAAAAGCAGGTAAATTACCCGCACCAACACGTATCGTTGAAGAAGCAGTAGTAGGACCAACTTTAGGTGCCGAAAGTATTAACCAAGGCTTATGGAGTATGGTAATAGCTACTATTGTAATATTAATATTCATGGTAGTTTACTATGGCAACAGCGGTTACATTGCTGATATTGCGGTATTGGCTAACGTATTTTTTATCATGGGAGTGTTGGCCAGCTTAGGTGCGGCACTAACATTACCAGGTATAGCTGGTATCGTGTTAACTATTGGTATGGCAGTAGATGCAAACGTGTTAATTAACGAACGTATAAAAGAAGAATTGGCTCATAACTCACGTAGTTTAAAAAATGCAGTTTCAGATGGGTATGCTCATGCAGCCTCTTCAATTATTGATGCAAACTTAACAACCCTCTTGGCAGGTTTTGTATTGTATAGTTTTGGTACAGGACCAGTTCAAGGATTTGCCATTACTTTAATTATTGGTATTTTATCTTCCATGTTTACCGCGGTATTGTTATCTCGTGTAATAACAGAGTGGCAATTAGAAAAAGGTAAAGTGATCAATTATGTTACCGGATTCTCAAAAGGTTTATTCCAAAATTTAAATTACAAATTTGTTGCTAACCGCTCTAAGTTCTACATCTTTTCTAGTGTATTAATTTTAGCCGGTTTGGTTTCTATATTTACCAAAGGATTTACCCTTGGTGTAGATTTTAAAGGTGGCTGGACTTATGTAGTGGAGTTCGATAAATCAGTTGGACAAAACGAAATTCGTGAAAAGTTAACTGCTCCTTTTGGAAGCGCACCAGAAGTTAAAACTTATGGTAGCGATACCAAATATAAAATTACTACCACTTATTTAATAAACGAAACAGGAGCAAACACAAGTGAAATTGTAGAATCAAAATTAAATGAAGGTTTAACAGCAATTGGCGGTACAAGTAAAATATTAAGTTCTGCCAAAGTTGGACCAACCATAGCAAACGATATTAAGGTAGCCTCTTTTTGGGCAGCAATAATAGCCTTGTTAGGAATTGGATTATATGTGTTGATTCGCTTCCGCAAATGGCAATATGCTTTGGGAGCGATTATAGCCTTAACACATGACGTATTAATGATGTTAGGTTTATACTCTATTTTTGATGGCATCATGCCTTTCCCTATGGAGGTAGATCAAAACTTTATTGCAGCTATATTAACCATTATTGGTTTCTCTATTAATGATACTGTGGTTGTGTTCGATCGTATTCGCGAAAACTTGGCTGAAAACAAAACCGAAAAACAAGGTATTGTAATTAATAAGGCGCTTAATATCACATTAAGCCGTACAATCATTACCTCACTAACCGTGTTTATGGTTGCGGTGGTACTGTTTATATTTGGTGGTGAAGTTATTAAAGGCTTTACCTTTGCTTTATTGGTTGGTATCGTGTTTGGTACTTACTCTTCTATTGCAATTGCTACACCAATTGTAATTGATTTCGATAAAAAAAATAGGGCTGAATAATTGCTAGCCGCACAATAATGTTATTTAAAAGTCCCGCTATTTGCGGGGCTTTTTGTTTTTGTTCACTATGCTATACAACAGCGTTTATTTGCGAATAACTCACATATGCTAATCCCAATATTTAGTTGAATTTTGTATTTTAAACTTAAAGTGCAAGCATGAAGAAAATAATCATAACAGCCTTAGCTATATCGGCTATCTTGTTTAGTAAAAACGTTTTCGGCCAAATAGAAGACCCTAAATCTATTTACGAAGAACCAAAGACGTTTAAAGAAAAATCATATAATTTCTTTACATCAAAACGCTTAAAAAAATCGTTAAACCAGCGCGATTCACTTAACGATTTAACAGTAGCTTTTAATAAAGATACAACCCAACGTGGTGTGGAGTATCGTTACCTAGATTCATTATACAAAGCATTAACATCTAAATACAACGATTGTACATCAAAAAACAACGATCTTAAAGCGCAGTATGCTGAACTAAATGCAAAGTATAATGAGCTTATGAAGAAAAGCTTAAACGATGCTGAACGTTTTAACAACGCGCTTAAAATTAAGGCCGAAGAATTAGAAGCCAGAGAAAAACGTTTAGCAGAATTACAAGCGATTATTAATAAACAAGATTCATTGTTAAATGCGTTGAACAACACCGTTAAACGCGCCTTGTTAGCCTTTAAATCTGATGAGATTAGTGTAGAAATGAAGAACGGTAAGGTGTATGTATCGTTAAGTGATAAATTATTGTTTAAATCCGGTAGTGCAGCTATTGAAGAAAAGGGTTTAGATGCGATTAAAACGTTGGCCGATGTACTGAATAAAAATACTGATATTGACGTATTAATTGAAGGACACACGGATAACATTCCAATTAAAACGGCTAAATACGAAGATAATTGGGCATTAAGTGCTGATAGGGCTTTAAGCATTGTTAGGTTATTAAGCAACGAACATGGCGTAAATCCTAAGCGATTAGAAGCCGCAGGTAGAGCAGAGTTTTATCCTAAAGCAAGCAACGAAACAGTTGAAGGAAGAGCTAAAAACCGCAGAACAGAAATTATTCTTTCTCCAAAATTGGATGAATTGTATAAGTTAATTGAAAAGAACAGAAGGTAATTTACCTTAGATTCACTTCAACATAAAAGACTTGATAAGCCTCGGTTTATCAAGTCTTTTTATTTTATAAAAATGACCAATTAAGTATGTCCAATACAAGGTTTTTAAATGCGGCTTAATTGGCCTATTTTTGAAGCATGAATACGGTTAATGAGAAGATTAATAACGAACAGTATTATATTGATTTAGAAGATCAATACGGAGCGCATAATTACCACCCACTTCCTGTAGTGATTGAAAGAGGTGAAGGAATATACATGTATGATGTAAATGGTAAACAATATTTCGATTTTCTTTCGGCATACAGTGCAGTAAACCAAGGTCATTGTCACCCGCGAATAACCAAAGCGTTAACAGAACAAGCACAAAAATTAACATTAACCAGCCGCGCTTTTCATAACAACTTATTGGGCGAGTACGAAAAATACATGACCCATTACTTTGGTTACGACAAAGTATTACCAATGAATACAGGTGTTGAAGGCGGTGAAACGGCTATAAAACTGGCCAGACGCTGGGGTTATGCCGTAAAAGGAATTGCAGAGAACCAAGCACATATTTTATTTGCAGAAGGCAACTTCTGGGGCCGCACCATGGCCGCCATTTCATCAAGCAACGACCCGAGTAGTTTTTTAAACTTTGGTCCGTTTATGCCGGGATTTAGTTTGATACCTTACAACGATTTAACAGCTTTAGAAACTGCGTTTCATTCGAATCCAAATATTGCAGCTTTTATGTTTGAGCCTATACAAGGTGAAGCAGGTGTTGTAGTTCCTGATGATGGATACATATCAGGTATAAGGGCTTTGTGTGATAAGTACAACGTATTGATGATTGCAGATGAAGTACAAACTGGGTTGTGCCGCACAGGTAAGATGTTGGCTTGCGATTATGCAGGTGTGAAGCCGGATGTATTGGTATTAGGTAAAGCCCTTTCGGGTGGTGTATTACCCGTATCGGCTGTATTGGCTAATAACGAGGTAATGCTTACCATAAAACCTGGAGAACATGGAAGTACATATGGTGGAAATCCACTGGCTTGTGCCGTTGCTATGGAGGCTTTAAAAGTTTTGGTTGACGAAAATTTAGCGGAGAACGCATTTAATATGGGCGAAATTTTCCGCAGCCGAATGAAACAACTTCAAACCAAAACCAATTTGGTTGAATTGGTAAGGGGCAAAGGCTTATTAAACGCGATTGTAATAAAACCATTAGGTTACGGTAAAACCGCATATAATGTTTGCTTAGCCATGAAAGAAAATGGTTTATTGGCCAAACAAACTCATGGAAATATTATTCGATTTGCGCCACCATTAACCATTAACGAAAAGCAAATTAACGAGGCTTGTGACATCATAGAAAAAACAATTTTAGCTTTAGCATAATTACCCCAAGCAACATGCATTATTACATTACCACACAACTTACTTTAGCTGATATACAAAGTATTTTAAAAGACAATAAACAACTCGTTTTATCACCCGAAGCAGCCAACCGCATACAGAAATGCAGGGCTTATTTAGATGAGAAAATGAGCAACAAGGATGCGGTATTTTATGGTATCAATACAGGGTTTGGATCATTGTGCAATACGCAAATTTCGCATGGTGAATTAACCCAACTACAAGAGAATTTATTGCTTTCACATGCTTGTGGAACAGGTGATTTTGTTCCTAAGGAAGTGGTAAAGTTAATGTTGCTATTAAAAATTCAGTCGTTAAGTTATGGCCACAGCGGGGTACAATTGTTAACCGTGGAGCGCTTAATTGAATTTTTTAATAATGATATTTTACCTGTTGTATACCAGCAAGGTTCGTTAGGGGCTAGTGGCGATTTAGCACCCCTAGCCCATTTATGTTTACCCTTATTGGGCAAGGGAGAAGTTTGGAAAAACACAGATGGAAACTGGAAGGCGATTGCCAGTATTGATGTGTTAAACCATCACCAAATAAAACCAATAGAACTACAATCTAAAGAAGGTTTGGCGTTAATTAATGGCACACAATTTATGTTGGCTTATGCAGTGCATAATATTATAAGTGCACAACAACTTTACACCAATGCCAATCAAGTAGCCGCTATTTCTATTGATGCATTTGATGCAAAGTTAGAACCTTTTTCTACCCAACTTCATGATGTACGTGCACATAAGGGGCAAATAGAAACGGCAAAACAAATCAGAAACTTATTATCAGGTAGCGAAATCATTTCACAACCAAAAGTACAGGTGCAAGATCCATATGCATTCCGTTGTATACCGCAAGTACATGGTGCCAGTTTCGACACCTTTCAATACGTAGCATCTGTTATTGAAACCGAGATGAATTCGGTAACAGATAACCCAAATATTTTTGTTGATGATGATTTAATTTTATCAGGCGGTAATTTTCACGGACAACCATTGGCTTTGGTACTGGATTTTTTAGCCATAGCAATTGCCGAACTGGGCAGTATCAGCGAGCGAAGAACTTATCAATTAATATCGGGCTTACGTAATTTACCTGCATTTTTAACTCCTAACCCAGGGTTAAACTCAGGAATGATGATTCCGCAATACACCGCGGCAAGTATTGTAAGCCAAAGTAAACAATTGTGTACCCCTGCAAGTGTTGATAGCATTGTAAGTAGCAACGGTCAAGAAGACCATGTGAGCATGGGTGCAAATGCTGCCACGAAGTGTTATAAAGTGGTTGAGAATACACAACGTGTGTTGGCTATTGAATTATTAAATGCAGCACAAGCACTGGAATTCCGCAGACCCGCTAAATCATCAAATGCGGTTGAACAACTTGTAGCTGAATACAGAAAAGTAGTAACATACAATACCGTTGATAGGGCTTTGTATATGGATATTGAAGCTTCTGTTCATTTCATCAAACAACTATAACTTATCAAATCATGATCATAAAAAATCCCCGACTGAAAAAATCATTCGGGGATTTTATTTATATCTCCATTTCGATTAATAGTTTAACAACGCCTCAAGTTTAAGAGCTACTTTATCAGCATTAGGTAGCATCTCTGCTTCTAATCCCATATTTAAAGGCACTGCCGGAATATTTTTAGCACCAATGGTAAACACAGGTGCATCTAAATATTTAAAACAATCTTGCGAAATCCTTCCGGCCAAACTTTCAGCAAACGAATTTAACAATGCCTCCTCAGTAACAATTAAACATTTACCATGGCGTTTAACTGCGGCTTGTATGTATTCTTCATCCAAAGGCTGAAGCGTGCGCAAATCAACTACTTCTACCCTGCCCTCAAAACGTTTAGCTGCAGCCAAACTCCAATATACGCCCATACCCCAGGTTATGATGCAGCAACTTTCACCATTCTCCATGGCTTCATCACTCGCTTGTAAAACCGTATTTGCTTTTCCTAATGGTAAAATGTAATCTTCATCAGGCTCCACACAACGCGCCAACTCTGTACCCGGATTTTTACTCCAATACAACCCTTTATGCTCTAACATAATTACAGGGTTGCCATCATAATAAGCGGCTTTCATCAAACCTTTCATATCGGCAGCATTACTCGGGTATGCAATTTTTATTCCTTTAAGGGTAAGCAAAGTTGACTCGATACTTCCACTATGATAAGGACCACCCCCACCATAAGCCCCAATTGGAATACGTATAATAGCACTTACAGGATACTTACCCATGGTTAGGTAAGATGACTTGGTGATTTCACAAACCAACTGATTTACACCTGTCCACACATAATCGGCAAACTGAATTTCTACAATTGGTTTCACACCAACAGCACTCATACCAACTGTTGAACCAATAATATAGGCTTCTTGAATGGGTGTATTAAACACACGATCGTTACCATATTTGCCTGCTAAAGTTGCAGCTTCTCTGAATACTCCACCTAGTCTAGCGCCCACATCTTGTCCGTAAAACATACACTCGGGATGTTTGGTCATTAACTCATCTACCGCATGTAAAGCAGCATCCACCATTACGCTTGGCTCCTTACCTTCGGGTGTACGATTGCCCACTTCTTCGGTAGCTCCACTTGGTGCAAAAATATGGTCTTCAACAGTAGCAGGATCTGGATCTTCGCTTTCTATTGCTTGTTTAAAGTGTTGTTCTACTTTATAGGTAGCATCTTTTTCTATCTCGGTTAACTCTACTTCCGGCACCCCAATTTCGAGCAATAACTGCTTCAATTTAGGTTGAGGATCATCTTTACCATGTATGGCTAAATCATCATCTGTTCTATACCACTCTTTACGCACACCACTGGTATGGTGACCCAACAATGGCACTTTTGCATGAACCAAAATTGGCTTACGGTTGTTGCGCACATAATCTATTGCTTCGGCAAAACCTTTATAACTTTCTACAAAATCGCTGCCATTTAAACGCATACGCTTCAGGCCTTTAAAACCTGCTGCATACTCGTAAGCATCCATGGCACGCATTTCCTCACCACTCGCACTAATTCCCCAATCGTTATCCTGTACCAAATAAATAATAGGCAACTGTTTGAGCACAGCCATTTGAAATGCCTCAGCAACTTCACCCTCCGTAACGGAGCCATCGCCAAAACTGCATACTACAACTGGGTATTCACCTTTTTTATTTAATCGCTGACTTTCTTTATAGGCAATACCATGCGCCATACCTGTAGCCGGAATAGCTTGCATACCAGTAGCACTACTTTGATGTGGTATTTTAGGAAAGTCATCGCGATTTAAACTTGGATGTGCGTAATAAGTTCTTCCACCCGAAAAAGGATCTTCGGCCTTACCTAGCAATTGTAACATTAACTCGTAAGGACTTAACCCCATGCCAAGCAACATAGATTCGTCTCTATAATAAGGAGAACAATAGTCATATGGTTTTAATTGCATGCCTACAGCAAGCTGAATGGCTTCATGCCCGCATGAAGTAGAGTGTACGTATTTGCAAATAGGTCGGTTAACGTCATAAATATCGGCCATAGCACGTGCTTCGCACATGTGCATGTAGGCTTCTAAAAGTATGTCTTTTTTTACCATGATTGAGGCGCAAGTTTACACATTAAGGCATTAAAATACTAATTGATTGGGGTTGAAAAAAAAGTGTGTGAAAACTACCAACAAATAACGCACAAAAGATAACTTACTATTCTAGTGCAGGTTAATTGAATAAATTAAATCTTATTAAAACTGCTTTTTCCAATTGGCGTTATTATGCATTTAGTAATAGTCTATATTTAACAACGTTATGATACACTTTAACTATATTCGCTAACATGATACAGGAAAAAAAATCCCCATTTCCGTTTAAAAAAATTGCAGTAGCAATTGGTTTTACTCCAAGGATTGAAGCGGTTTTAGCCGAATCGTACAGATTACAACAACTATTTGGTGGCGATTTAATATTCATCCACATTGGAGAAAAAAGCTTACAACAAGAGCAATACCTGAAACACTTATTACACAGGTTTGAGTTAGACGGACCAAACAATAAATTGATTTGGGAACAAGGCGATCCGGTTGATCAAATTATTGCCATAAGCGAAAGTGAAAATGCCGACTTAATTGTAGCTGGAGCGCTAGTTAAAGAAAATGTTTTAAAATATATTTTAGGAGGAATAGCCCGAAACTTGTGCCGTAAGGCCAAGTGCAGCGTATTGATGTTACGTGAACCTGATATTATATCAAAACCTATTAAACACATAGTAGTGGAAGGCAGTGATCACCCCAAAACTGAAACCACCATAGAAACAGCAATATATGTTGCCAAAGCAACCCATGCCGAACATGTGTATGTGATACAAGAAGAAGATGCAGGTAAAATGGCATTGATAAGAAGCGAATCAATAAACAGCAATGAGAGTGAGACGCGCAAAGAACAAGTTGTAAGTGAAGAGGTAACCCGACTAAATGAAATATTGGCATGTACAGATTGTGGCACTTTACAAGTGACCACCGAACGCCTTGAAGGAAAGCCGGGTTATGTGATAACCAAATTTGCGCGAGAACACCATGCCGATTTATTGGTACTTAACTCACCAGATACAAAATTGAATATTATTGATCGCGTATTTCCTCATGATATAGAATTTGCACTAGCTGATTTACCATGCGATTTATTGATTGTACACAGCAGTAAATTTGAATTAGAAAATTAATTCCTCTAATGACCCAAACTGAAATAATAAATTTGTTAATGGCAATAAGCATGATGCTTTTGCTGGGGAGAATTTTTGGTGAATTTTTTCGCAAACTTAGAATGCCTCTTGTTGTAGGCGAGTTGTTGGCAGGTATACTTTTAGGCCCTACATTGTTAGGTAAGTTTTATCCATCACTTACGCAAAACATATTTACCACAACGGGGAATGTAGGTTTGGTTATGAATGGTATTTCCACCATTTCTGTCGTTTTATTACTTTTTGCAGCAGGCATGGAAGTGGAGTTCTCTGTAATTAGGCAACAAGGGAAAACAGCCCTTAAAACTAGTTTTATAGGATTAATAACTACCCTTACCCTAGGATACTTTGCTGGTACTTTTTTGTTTGATTATTTAAACCAAAACAACATCGTTCAAAACGATAAAACCGTGTTCAGCTTATTTATTGCTACCGCTATGGCCATTACGGCATTACCTGTTATTGCTCGTACCCTAATGGATTTAAACCTATTTAAAACTAAAATAGGCATGATCATCATAGCCGCAGCAATGTTTGATGATATAGTGGGCTGGGTACTATTTTCTGTTATATTAAGTATGATGAACACCGGGGGGGCTTCCATCAGTTTTTTATATACCTTGGGTTTAACAGTAGGTTATGCAATTTTGATGTTAACAGTAGGACGTATTTTTATTAATAAATCACTGCCCTGGGCAAACAAAAATTTATCGTGGCCTGGCGGGGTATTGGCTTTATCATTAAGTCTTGCATTTTTAGGAGCCGCCTTTACAGAAAAAATTGGAATTCATGCCATATTTGGAGCATTTATTGTTGGCATTACCATTGGCGATTCTGTCCACTTTACTGAAAAGGCAAGAGACATTATCCATCAATTTATTACCAACATTTTTGCCCCATTGTTTTTCGTTTTCATAGGATTTAAAGTGGATTTTATTGCCAACTTCGATTTAAGTTTGGTAGTCATAATTACGTTCTTGGCGGTATTTACCAAATTACTTGGAGTAGGTTTAGGCGCACTATGGGGTGGATTAACTTTACGCGAAAGTTTAGCCGTTGGTTTTGGCATGAATGCGCGTGGAGCTATGGAAATTGTATTAGGTTTATTGGCATTACAAGCAGGAGTAATTACTGCACCGCTATTTGTTGCCTTGGTTATCATGGCTGTAGTAACAAGTGTAATGGCTGGACCAATGTTGCAATATTTCTTAACAGGTGAAATGAAAGTAGCCACAGGCTTAAAGGAAATCATTCCATTTATTGACGAAGAAAAAACTTCTGAATAATTTAGTCAACTTTCTTGTTTCATCATAATTATTATATTGCACTAAAGCATTATTAATAAAACAGGATGAAAAAACTACTTATTGCCTTCCTATCATTAAGTACAATGGCTTCGGCACAAAATACTTACAGAAGCTACTTTAAAGACCAAACAACCTACCGTGAGCATGCCCTAGACATCACTAGGATGAAAGTAGAAGTGAGTTTTGATACACAAAAAAGCCTAGTTATAGGTAAAGTTACCCATAGTTTTATTGTGCTACAAAAACAGGTTGATTCTGTATTTTTTGATGCCCCTGGAATCAATATCAAATCGGCATTAATCGGAATACAAAACGTACAGTTTAATACAACCGATAAAGGTGTTTGGGTTAAACCAACCAAACCATTACAATGGGATCAAACCAATACCATTACTTTTGAATACGAAGCCACACCACGAAAAGGTATTTATTTTATTGGCTGGAATATTGCTGAAAATCCGGTGAAAAACCCATTTGCTATTCGTAAACAAATATGGACCCAAGGACAAGGTGTAGATAACCGCTATTGGATACCCATGTATGATGACATGAATGATAAATTTATTACGGAAACGGTAGTGACTTTTGAAAATGGATACGAAGTATTATCAAACGGAGCATTAATTAAAAAAACACCAAATAAAAACAATACCACCACTTGGCATTATAGCATGAGCAAACCGCATGCAGGCTATTTGTTAATGCTTGGTATTGGTAAATATGACATCAAAAAAACCAAAAGTACACGCGGTGTTCCTATGAATTTATATTACTACCCCGAGTATGCCGATAGAGCTGAACCAACTTACCGCTACAGCGAAATGATGGTTGACTTTTTAGAGCAAGAAACGGGTGTAAATTATCCATGGGAAAGTTACTCGCAAATTATGGTGCAAGACTTTTTATATGGTGCTATGGAAAATACCACAGCAACCATATTTGGAGATTTTTTTAATGTAGATGAACGTGCATACTTAGATAGAAACTATGTGGGTGTAAACTGCCACGAGCTTACCCACCAGTGGTTTGGGGATTATATTACAGCCCGAGATGTGCGTGATACTTGGTTGCAAGAAAGCTGGGCTACCTATTATCCCAAAATGTTAACCAAAAAATTATTTGGTGATGATGCATACAATTGGCAACGTAGGGGCGAGCAAAACTCAGCTATTGAAGCGACTAAAAAAGATAAATACCCCATTCGTTTTACCGGTGCAGGAACCGCAAGGGTTTATCCTAAAGGTTCTAATGTTATTAGTATGTTAAGCTATGTTTTAGGTGAAGAGCAGTGGAAACGTGCATTAAATCATTATTTAAAAACACATGCATACGGCAATGTAGAAACAAGCGATTTACAGCAAGCTATTCAAGATAAATTGGGTATAGATATGAGTTGGTTTTTCGACCAATGGGTATTGCGAGGTGGCGAGCCACAATACACCTTACATTATGAAGATTTATGGGCCAAAGATGGCAGCCGACATACCGAAATCGCAGTGGAACAAACACACCAACGAGATGAAGTTGTTGGTTTGTTTAAAATGCCAATTGCTTTTGAAGTCCATTATACAGATGGAAGTTTCGAACGAGTTGTAGATATAATTCAGGAGCAATTTGAAGTAGTAAAAGTTCCCAATCCAAACAAAAAAGAAATTGCTTTTGTGTTGTTCGATCCAAACAGCATGGTGATGAAAACCACTAACTTTAAAAAGAGTTACAACGAGTTAAAAGCACAAGTAATTAATGCTCCAAACATGTTAGATAGATTCGATGCATTGGTAGCTTTAAAAGAATTTGATGTGGAAACAAAACGTGAACTATTAATGGAAGTTTTTCGCAATGAAAAATTCCATGCCATGAAAAGTGAAGTAATAACACAACTGATCAATGATGAAGTGACCAACTACCAACTTTTGAGTGTGTTTAACGATAAGGAGCCCCAAGCTAAATTAACGTTTATAAAGGCTTATAACGGCAACAATACTTTTTGTATAAGTGCAATTAGTAAAGCGTTAACAGATAACAGCTACGATGTGGTGCAAGCTGCTATCGAAAAAATTTGCAAGCTAGATGCCGTAAATGTAAAAATATATTTACCCATAATAAAAGATGTTTATGGCATGAACAACAGTGTAAATATTAAATACCATGAGCTGTGTGTAAGCAATAATATTGATGCTAATGAGCACATAAAAGCACTAATTAATTATGCAAGTAACCAATGGGAATTTAGAACACGTAACAATGCTTTTGCATCCATCAAAACAAGCGGTGTTTACAACCCTTCACTTATTTCCCATTTGTTTGACGCCATGGTAAATACCAATAGTCGCCTAGCCGGACCGGCTGCTGAGTTAACTAATTTCTTGGCAACTAAAACTACAAACTTAAATGATATGCAAGCTTATTTCACAGCTGCAAATTATACCAAAGCACAAAAAGATATTTTAATGAAATATGTGCCAGGATTGAAATAGTTAAGGTATTGTATTAACAAAATATTCAGAGCAAATAAGCCTCACATGATTGTGGGGCTTTTTCGTTTGGTTACGAAATAGAAAACGTTCTAGTTTATAGACAAATTTTTTCTTCGCTTATCACACCAAATTTGATGGTATAGACGAAGTTAAAGCGTAAGGTGATGTTATTTTCATAGGGCTAATGATTAAAATTTGGTTCAGCTAACTAAAACAATTAAACGCTTTTTTCCAAGTTGGTTTTTAAATGGAGTTTGAATTTAAAACCGTCAGACGCATTTCGCGTCAGTACGGTTGGTTACAATTTAATTAGCTTATACTATTTTTTTGCTAACGCCAAAGGTCTGACGCTTTATAAGTGTGATGAACTTGGTCTCCGATTTCTGAAACTTAGTTCAGCATAGCTCATTTCTAACAAAACATCCATCTCTTATCTTCCTTCAAAGGAAGACGATAGTTTTTCGTTCAAACGTTGATTACGTTCCATAAGTTAAACACTCCCCAATGCCTTTGGCATTGCTAGCAGACGCTTCGGTCTGTACCAATGGTCTGCCTGCTCTCAATTTTGTATGCGACTATGCTCGAATCTTCGCAAGACTATTCACCCACCTCTGCGTTTTCTTTTTTACCACATAGGGTTCCGAAGGTTCGGAAGGAGGTTTTTCGCAGAGTGAAAAGAGATGCATAGTCTCGAGTTTATTAGAGTAAAGGAGTTTGCTTCGCAAAGTTACAGCCTGTTCGAGCAGGCACAGACCTTAGCGTCTGTTGTGACCCGAGTACTCGAATTGTATCGAAACCTAGTTCAGCGGAGCTAAAAGAGAAGGTTAGAACTATAATTTAACAATCCATTCTCGATATCATTGCCCCAACTCATCTCCTTTGCAGCAATCACTCGAAGTGGCTATTGCGTTTAAAGAGTAATTATAGAGTTTAAGTTAATTAAACCTTAACAATTCAACTAACTAATTTCACAAAGTTTGACAGAGGTTACGCAGAGCTTCACGGAGGGTATAATACCCAAAGGTCTGACGCTTTTTAAGTGTGCTGAACTTGGTCTCCGACTTTCAAGACAAAGTTCAGCGCAACTCATTTCGTTTTTCGTTTTTCGGATTTAAAATTTAGCTCCGCTGAACTACGTTTCGTATTTCACGATAAACACGCGTTAGGGGGTGCAGCGACACCGAAGCGCAGCATAGTATAGCGGAACACCCGACCCCGAGTGAAGCACAGCGTAACCTGGGAGAAGCGCAGCGCAATCCCGAGTGGAGTGAAGCGTAACCTCGGGAGAACGCCCCAGAAATTCCAAACATAAAAAAGCCCCGCATTGCTGCGAGGCTTTTTTATGTTTTACCTAAACCTTATTATTTAATAATCACCAAACGATATGTCTTGCTAAATTTATCGGTAGTAATGTTTGCAAAGTATACACCTGCATTTACTTCTGATGTTTCAATAGCTATGCTGTTATTACCACTAGTTAAGTATTGAGTTGGAATTGCTTTTACAAGTCTTCCGCTCATATCATATAAGTTAATGGCAACATTTGTATTCTCAGTTAAATCAAACGAAACGTTGGTGATGTTTGAAGTTGGATTTGGATACAATGTTACGTTACTAATTGTAGAAGAAATTTCTTTAATACCTACTGGAGTTACATTTAACACTTTACTAATGGTATCAGCACCAGCAGTACCTGTTGCAATTAAAGTAACCGTGTAAGATCCACTAGCAGGGAAATTGAACACCGGATTTTTAACTGTTGAAGTGTCAGCTGATGAAGACGCTACTCCAAAATCCCAGCGGTAAGTAGTTACAAATCCTTTTTCGTCAGTAGTATTAGTGAAAGTAAACTCACGTGAACCAGTTGTTGCGCTTTGCACATATGTGAAATCAGCAACCGGGTTAGAAGAAGCATCGTTTACTACAACAGTTACACCAAAAGTAGCTTTACCACATGGACTTAAGGCTGTAAGGGTAGCATTATAACTTCCGTTTGATGGATAGACAAATGAAGGGTTAGCTGCAACACTGGTATCAGTTGTTGAATTGGTAACACCAAAGTTCCAGAAATAGGCTACTGCATTTGAAGAAGTATTTGTAAAGTTTACTGTTCTACCAGTTCCGTTTGTTGCTGTAAATCCGGCTAAAGCACCTGGTCTATTGTATGGAGCAGATGTATATCCCTCTAATTGCGGGTCGAAATTTGACCAGCAGTCTGTCCAGTTGCTATCAGGATTAGCACTTAAAGCACCTCTATGTGAAGTTTGCTTGAAGAAAGGATCATTTAAACGATTTGCTGTAAAGCTTGCTCC
Source organism: Bacteroidota bacterium (assembly GCA_947491825.1). Classification (GTDB taxonomy): domain Bacteria; phylum Bacteroidota; class Bacteroidia; order UKL13-3; family UKL13-3; genus UBA6183. The sequence continues at coordinate 14,522 of CANLLM010000004.1, read as the reverse complement.
AGATAATGCAATTGAACTTGGAGCTGGAGCAAAGTTAGGATTGGTATAGTTGAATGGATTTCCCAACACACCATTTGCTGAGGTTAATGTATCGCAACCGTTAGCAACAATGCTAGCCCTTACAGATGAAGCATTAGCAGAGCTATTGTTAACAGCTCTTAAGTTACCAGCCAAGATATTGTTACGGAACATCATAGAGTCATTGGCAAATTTTTGTCCTGTACGGGTACCATCAACAAACAATCCATCAGGGTAGCCCATGATAATAGAGTTGAATATAGAGGTTGATGAGTTTCTGCGGATACGAGCTCCGTTTTGGAATGAGTTTGATGTGCTTAATGCAGTTCCGTTAGCTAATGGGCCAACAACTGTAACATTAGAGAATGTTGGATCAGTATATGGTTTAGATTCTGTTCCTGATCCATCATTGTCAGATTCGAAACCGTTAGTAGTTGGACCACTTCCAATATCATATAGATTAGAGTCACGCAAAACAATGGCGTTTTGTACCTTACCAGAAAATCCAAAATCAACATCTAAATCGTCATCTACGTTACGGAATGAAATTAAGTTTCTACCATTTACATTACCACCAAACCACTCAAATCCGTCATCATCAGCAAAGGATACTTGAATATTTTCTAATGTGGTAGCTGAACCTAAAGCACCCATGGTTAAACCATTGATTTCGTTACCTGGGGTGATTACTGTTCCTCCGAACTCTAAACGAACGTATTTTAAAGTACCAGCATTGTGCGTATCATCATTACCACCATATAAGCCATCGCCATTTGCGTTATCTATATCACCTTCTATTGCATTTTGTATACCTGCCTCATTAGCAGCAATTGCACTACCAGGACAAGTTGAGCAATCTGTAGGACGATTAACTTTGGCTTTACCTAAAATGATTAAACCTCCCCAATCACCTTTGGCACGTTGACCAGCAGCTTTTGCCGAAGTGAAAACAATAGGTTGATTTTTAGTTCCATTTGCCTCAATTTTACCATTACGGGTAATGATTAACGATGCTTTATCTGCACCACCTTTAATAATGGTACCTGATTGAATGGTTAATGTTGCATTGTTTTTAACAAACACGTAACCATTTAAGGTATATATCGTATCACGGAATAAAGTGGTATTTGTTGTAATCTCACCTGATAATGCTTTAACCGGAGAATTAATACCTGTTACTACAATTTGTTTGATTGTTTGTGCTACACATCCGTTTGCACTTGTTACAATTAGTTTTACTTGAAAAGTTCCATTTGTAGAATATTGTCTAGTTGGGTTAGCAACAGTTGAAGTTCCCCCATCGCCAAAAGTCCAGCTGTAAGTTGCAGCATTGGTAGAAGCATTTAAGAAAGAAACCGAACCATTTGAACCTAATGATGAACTGAAATCAACAGTCGGCAATGGAGAAATCGTTACAGTGATACTATCTGTTTTTTTGCAACCAGTTGCATTGTCTGTTACTGTTACAAAATATTTGGTTGTTGTATTAATATTTACAACAGGGCGAGCAATTGTTGCATTGCTTAAACCCGCAGTTGGAGACCATGAATAGCTGTAACCTACTAGTCCCAAATCTTTACCAATTGTTACGGTTTTACCAATACAAATGGTTGTATCATTACTTGCATCGACAACAGGAACGAAGTTATTCAATGGAGCTATATCATAATTGGCTGCATTTGGGTTAAAGTTACACCAGCATTTTGTCCAATCATCAGTACCCATAGCACCACGGTATGTAGTTGGTGTAAAGTAACTATCAGCTATACGAGGGGCTGTAAATGCAGCACCTGATAAAGCAACAGAACCAGTAGCAGGTAAAAAATTAGGATTGGTATAGTTAAAAGCGTTTGTTAACACGCCATTTGCAGAAAACAAAGAATCAGTACCTTGACTAAAAATATTAGATCTAACAGTAGCAACATTAGATGAAGTGTTGTTTACAGCTCTTAAGTTACCGGCTAAAATATTGTTGCGGAACATCATTGAATCAGTGGCAAATTTTTGTCCTGTACGGGTACCATCTACAAACAATCCATCAGGGTAGCCCATGATAATAGAGTTGAATATAGAGGTTGATGAGTTTCTGCGGATACGGGCTCCGTTTTGGAATGAGTTTGCTGTACTTAATGCAGTTCCGTTAGCTAATGGACCTACTACAGTAACATTTGAAAATGTTGGGTCGGTAAATGGTTTAGCCTCAGATCCTGATCCATCATTGTCTGATTCAAAACCATTTGTAGTTGGACCACTTCCAATATCATATAGATTAGAGTCACGCAATACGATGGCAAATTGTACTTTACCTTTGAAACCAAAATCTACGTCTAAGTCGTCATCTACGTTGCGGTTAGAAACTAACCATTTTGCATTTACACTTCCACCAAACCACTCAAATCCGTCATCATCAGCAAATGAAACCTGAACATTTTCAATGGTAGTAACTGAACCTAAAGCACCCATGGTTAATCCATTGATTTCGTTACCTGGTGTAATTACCGTTCCAGCAAATTCTATACGAACAAATTTTAAAATACCTGCATTGTGAGTACTATCAGTGCCTCCGTATAAACCATCACCGTTTGCATTGTCAATATCACCTTCTATTGCATTTTGTATTCCTGCCTCGTTAGCAGCAATTGCAGAACCTGGACAAGTTGAGCAATCAGTAGGACGATTAAGTATCGCTTTACCTAAAATTACCAAACCGCCCCAATCACCTTTTGCACGTTGGCCAGCCAGCTTTTCAGATGTAAAAATTATGGGTTGATTAGACGTACCATTTGCATTAATTTTACCATTACGGGTAATAATCAATGTAGATTTATTACCGGCTTTACCTTTAACAATGGTACCTGGTTGAATGGTAAGTGTTGCATTGTTTTTAACAAAAACATAACCATCTAAAGTATAAATGGTATCGTTGAAGAAAGTAACATCATTGGTAATACTACCAGAAATGGTCCTTACCTTTTGCGCAAATACTGCACTTACAGCAAAAACCAAGGTAATCAATAATAAGTTGAGTTTTTTCATATATATAAGTTTTGCACAAAATTAAATGCAGTATATTTAGTAATGCTTACTTTAATATTAATTAAAAGTTAAGGTTTGGTAAGTATGGGTTTCAATTCGCGGTGAAGTAGGAATCAATAACTAGCATAAAAGAAGTATGATTAATTAAATATCTAACTTAACTATACAGAAAAAGCCCTTTGAAGGGCTTTATATTCTGTAAAATTAGGTTGTTATTTAGAATTTATAGCTTGCTCCAATGCTAACATTGTAACCATTGGTAAAGCGATAAACAGTATTGTCGAAATTTGCTTTTACCGATGCTGGAATATTTGAGTCTATACGTTGTTTAATGCTTACATCATCAAATTTACCGTTTTTGTTGTTGTCTTGGTAAAATATTAAGTCTTGAGCCAATAAATCACCAATAGTGAATTTAGCCTCTAACCCTTTGTAAATTTTACGTGCGATAGAAAGGTCAACCACAGTTCTAGGATTCTCCCATAAATCAGGAATCAAGCCATTTTTTTCTCTTACAAATGCAATACGTCTACCTACACGGTTAACAAATATGGCAACCGACAAACCACTATTGGGATTATAGTATTGTATACTTGAATTGATAATGCTTGGTGATTGCCCCTGCAATGGACGGGTTCCTATACCTGCAGCTGCAGCTGATCCTTCAATTTTAACCTCTGAAAAAATACGTGCATAATTCATGGTGAAAATAAAGTTTCTAAACAACAATTTGGTGCCAAATAACTTATCCAAAAAGTCAAAGTTTTTTCTGATTTCAACCTCTAAGCCATAATTGGTTGCATTTGCATCACTTGTATAAGAGAGCAGAGGATCACTTCCTGGTAATTCATTTAAGCTTTCTATGGCATTGGTAAATTCTTTATAAAACAATGATCCAGAAATCAATTGCCCTTCGCCAGGGAAATACTCAAACCTAAAATCATAATTGTTGATCCTTGTGCGGGCCAAATTTGGCTTACCACTAACGGTGGTATTCAGGTTAAAATCATAAAACGCAAAAGGAGCTAATTCTCTAAATTCAGGTCTGGCCAAACTTCTGAAACCAGATAAACGTAAATTAACTTTTTCTGTTAACTCATAAGTAAGGTTAATCGAAGGAAGAATATCGTTAAATGTGGTATCGATAGTTAATGGTTTTGGTGGTGATTGATTTAACTCAAACGTATTTAATATTTGCTGGTATGATTCAAAACGAGCACCGTAAACCACCCTAAACCTACTAAACATACGTTGATCAAACATTACATAAGCTGCCTTTAGGTTCGACTCAGCTGAATATACATCTTGAGGTCTAAAATCCTCGTCAATATATAATGTATCATTTAACTTATTTTTACTAAATAAGGTATCAAGGTTACCCTGTATAAATTTTTGGTAATTGTACACGCTATTGGGATCGCTAACAAAACGCAGACGATAACCAAAAGCACGTGCTTGAAAGTCTCTTTTACGTTGTTGAATGAATCCACCAACCTTAACAACTGTTTTTATTTTTTTTCCTGTAAAAAAACCGATAGGTAGTTGAAAGTCAGCGCCAGCACTTTTGATGTTTTCATCTAAGGTAGAAAAGAACCTGCCCGTTTGGGTAATATCAATACTATTTGATACTTGAGCTCCATAAGGGGTGTACTCACCTGTGGAAGGATCCATTAATGTTGAACGTGTAGAGAACCTTCTAAAATCAGGAATATCTCTTTTAATTTTATTGTAGTTCAACACCCATTTTACTTTAAGCTTCGATTTAGTTAAAAAGTGTTCACCTATTAATTGAGAAGTAAATAATTGGTTTTGTTGATAAGATAGATAAGTGTTCTTAACCAATGGTACTTGTTCATCTAAATAACTATCAATCCCAGTTCTTATTTGAGCAACATTTTCTGTATTGATGGTGTAAGCATTTTTAAAACTAAACTTATGATTTCCGTTTAGCTTTAATCCAAAGTTAGCCATAGCACCTGTAAGCAATTCATGTTTTGTTGTTTCATCAGTATAAGATGATAATAACTGATTTTCATCCCCAATCATGGGTTTATTGAATCTGTTTCTATCTACGGAGGTGTTTCGGTAACTATTATTGTATGAACCAGATAAAATATATCCAAACTCATTTTTCTTACCAAACTTAAACATGTTACCACCAGCAATTTGTAAGGAGTAATTTAATGGAAGTGATGATATGCGATTAGTACTCCAATTGTCTTGAAATTTTTGACTTGCCGCTGCTTTTTCAGCTATAGTTTGAGTATGGTAAAATCCACGTCCTGCGATATCTGTGGGAACTTTACGCGTTCCATCATCAAGACCAAGCCAATCAGTTTTGCCAGTTGTTGTAGATTGTATTCCACTTTTCCCAGTAGTTATACTATTAATACTGGTTCCAAAACCCACTGAAATGAATTTTTTTTCTGGAATGTCTTTGGTATTGATGGTAATTAATCCTCCGGTAAAATCACCAGGCAAATCTGGAGACCCTGATTTGGTAATCACCATATTATCGACCATGTTAGAAGGAATAATATCAAATGAAAATGCTTTACGATCAGATTCAGTACTAGGAAGGGGTGCACCATTAATATATGCTGAATTATAACGGTCGTTCAAACCACGTATGATCGCAAATTTATTATCTTGTATTGATGTACCACTAATACGTTTCATTGCATCACTAGTGGTATTATCTGGTGATTTTTTTATTACATCAGCTGAAATACCATCAGAGACTGTAACTGAATTTTTTTGTTGAATTAATAATGCACTGGCACTTTCTTTTTTCAATTCACCTTGTACTACAACTTCACTCAATTCTTTTGACGACCCTTCTAATGCCACATTGATGGTTGATGATTCGCCTCCTTTAACCACTATACCAACCAATTGCTTTTTGATGTATCCCACATAACTTAGATTTAGGTTGTATGTGCCTGGCTTTAGGTTAACTATATTAAATCTCCCTTCTAAGTCGGTTGAAGCACCAAAGGAAGTTCCCTCTACACTAACCGAAACACCAATTAGTTCTTCTCCATTTTTCTTATCGATTACTTTTCCGTTAATTTTTCCGGTTTGCGCAAAAGCTGCTAGTCCGATGGTTAAGGCTATAACAGTTGTAATTAATTTTTGTAAAGTGATTCTCATTTGTTTAGGTGTGTGAAAACGTGAACAAAAGTACCCCACCTTTCACTTCAAACGATTAAACCAAAGTTATCCTTAAGTTAATGCAGCATCAATAATTTGTTACCAAATTGTTAATACGCAGAAAAATCCGCACTTGGCGGGTTTTCGGCAAAAACTAATTTTTGTTGGTTATTATTTTACAACACCTAACTCTTTACCCACTTTGGTAAATGCCGCAATGGCTTTTTCAATATGATGCGGCTCATGTGCTGCAGAAAGTTGCACACGTATACGTGCTAAGTTTTTAGGTACCACAGGATAAAAGAAGCCTGTTACATAAATGCCTTCATCTAGTAATTGGTTGGCCATTTCCTGCGCTAATTTTGCATCATACAACATGACAGGAACAATTGCACTAGCGCCACCGCGTAAATCAAATCCAACTGCTTGCATGCCAGCTTTAAACTGATTAACGTTCATCTCTAACTTATCACGTAATGCAGTGCTTTCGTTTAACAATTTAAATACTTCAATACTTGCACCAACAATTGCCGGAGCCAATGAGTTACTAAATAAATAAGGGCGAGAGCGTTGACGTAACAATTCAATAATTTCTTTTTTACCTGTGGTGTATCCTCCCATTGCACCGCCTAAAGCTTTGCCTAAGGTTCCAGTGATTATATCTACACGACCCATTACATTGCACAACTCAGGAACGCCTCTTCCGGTTTTACCAATAAATCCTGCACTATGGCATTCATCCGTCATGACCAACGCATCGTATTTATCGGCTAAATCACAAATTTTATCCATTTGTGCCACATAACCATCCATGCTAAACACGCCATCGGTTACAATAATTTTAAACCGAGCACCTTTTTCGTTGGCAGCAATTAATTGCGTTTCCAAATCAGCCATATCATTGTTTTTATAACGGTAGCGTTGTGCCTTACACAAACGCACACCATCAATAATACTTGCCATGATTTAACTCATCACTAATAATGGCATCCGCCTCTTGAAACAAAGGTTCAAAAACGCCCCCATTGCATCAAAAGCAGCTGCGTACAAAATGGTATCTTCCGTACCATAAAAATCGGCAATGGTTTTCTCTAATGCTTTATGAATATCTTGGGTACCACAAATAAAACGTACACTGCTAACACCAAAACCATGGGTTTCCAAAGCTTTTTTAGCAGCTTCTTTAACACGCGGATGAGATGATAAACCCAAGTAATTATTGGCGCAAAAATTTAACACACTTTGACCAGTATTTAAGGTAATTTCTGCCCCCTGCTCCGATACAATAATGCGCTCGCTTTTATATAATCCTGCTGCTTTAATATCAGCTAATTCTTGTTGTAAGTGTTGTTGTAATTTACCGTACATACGTTGTGTTCTTTATTTAATTTATAATATTTATTTAGGTTGATAAATGAATTGAGCCGCGCACCAATTATTTTTAACCAAGTGTTTTTTAAACTGTAAACCAAGTGGCTCAGTAGCATTTTTTAAATCGATTAAATCAGATTCGTAAAAACCACTAATTAATAAAAACGCACCTGGTTTCATGTGTTTAACCATGGTACTAAAACTACTCAGCAAAATGTTTTTATTGATATTCGCCAACACACCATCAAAAGTTTCCGTTACTTTAATTACTGATAAAGACCCTAGTCTGAATTCAAAATTATCCAAATTATTTAAGCCTTTATTTTCAGCAATATTATCTAAACACCATTCATCAATGTCATTACCTATAATATGGGCAGCACCTAATTTTAAAGCCATTAAACCAAGCACTCCTGTACCACACCCGTAATCAAATATTTGTTTATTGGTAAAATCTTGTTTCAGCATCAACTCTAAAACCAATTGAGTGGTTTCATGGTGTCCGGTACCAAAAGTGTTTTTTGGTTGTATGGTTATGGTATGTTCATAATCCATTTCTAAATCGTGAAACGGAGCACGTACTAAAATCTTATCGGCAACAACAATTGGCTCGTAAGAAGCTTCCCATTGTGCATTCCAATTTTGGGGTTCGATAATGCTGTGTGGGACATCGTTTGGATTGATTCCGTACTTTAAAAGCAAATCGTTATACAATAAAGGATGATGGAGTGATTGAGGAATGTAAGCTGAAAAACCTTCATCAGTTTCAATAAACCCCTCGTATTCTAATTCAGCTAATTCTGCAATAAGCAATTCTCTGGTGTCTTCGTCACAAATTATAGCAAATTCAAAATAGGCTTCCATGAGGCAAATATGCATAAAAAGTATAGCTATAAAAAGGTGCGTATTACAAACAGTAGCTAATTTCCTTTTTCAGCTACAATTACAATAATTTCTGGTATGCGCGCATCCACCTGTCTGGTATTTCATCGTTTAATGCTGATTGGTAATCGCTGTAACTACAAGGCACCATAAACATTCCTTTTTGGTTAGAACGTTCCTTCGGGTATGGCACTTCCATCCACCAACGCTCGTTGTATATGTTTTTGTAAAATACAATCTCGTAATCACCTGCTTTAAAAGTAGTACGGTAAATCATGTAATCCTTACTTTCCCCAGTTGGGTAATCATACTTGCGGTTATAAAAACCATCAACAAAATACCACAACATTTGCGAAACCAATTTACTACCACATCCATTGGTATCTTGAAATGCGTTTAAATCATAAAAACCAATGCTTGTTAAATCGTTACCCATTCCTGCATATCGTGCAATCTGGCAAGCCTCTTCGCCATAAAACCCATTGGGATTCATTTCAATGCTGGAAGCAATATCAGCAGCCTTAACACTGTTTAAGCTAAATACCATCATATCAGCATTACGTGCCAAAGGTTCTGTTTCTTGCATTTTGGCGCGCACTTGGCCTAACCTAAACACATCAAAATTCATTTTATCAAATGCATCTAAACTTTCTTGCTCTACAAAATAAGCTTGGTTGCCTATGTGAATGATATTGAATAAAAAGTTAGGTTGATGGGTAATGGTTTTATACAAATAATTAGCATATTCAGGGTTAGATTCATTTTGTTTCAAATCTATTGTAGCATCAGCTACCAGCATATTTAAATTAGGGTTAATCCCTTGATATGAGGTAAACTGAGCATAAGCCAAATCGCTTGGGCCACCTAAAATAATGGTTACAATTTTACGTTCGTGTAGCTCTTTTAAACACTCATTTAGTGCAAACATGGTATCACTTACACTACTTCCTGGTTCAATATTACCCAAGTCAGCAATTTTTATTTCATATTTAGGCTGAACCAACTTATACAATTGTTTCCTCACCTCATCAGGAGTTAAACTTAATCCTGCGTGAGAAGTCCTTAATCGTTCTTCCTTTACACCTATTATGGCAATTTGTACATCGTCTAAATCAGGAAATTTTTTTGTGTAAATATCTATTACATTAACTAAACTTTTAGGAGAAGTTTCAGTTATATTGGTAAATACCGATTGCGGAATCGGACGAAGGAAGTCGCTTAATTGCATGATGTATATTTAATGGTCGCAAAATACCTTATTTTCGTCCGCAGGTAATAAACATTTCCACACTTTGATAGCAGTTAGCGGAGCAACAGGATTTTTAGGTGCACACCTAGTATGTAGGCTTTTGAAAAAGGGTTTGCAGGTAAGGGCGTTAAAACGTTCGGACAGTAATATGGCCGAGTTTCAATACATATACTCATTACTATTTGTAAATAATGAGGCCAAGAAAAACCTAACTTGGGTTGAAGCTGATGTGTTAGACACTCCTGCTCTTAATATGGCGCTACAAGGTGTTAATGAAGTATACCACTGTGCAGCTATGGTTTCTTTTAGCCAAAAGGATAAGGAAAAAATGATGCAAGCTAACGTTCAGGGCACAGCTAATATGGTAAATTTAAGTTTAATCCATGGCGTTAAAAAGTTTGCTCATATTAGTTCCATTGCTGCACTTGGTCGCGAAAAAAGTGGTGTACAAGTAACAGAAAAATCTAAGTGGGTTGAATCAAAACTAAACAGCAACTATGCCGTTAGTAAATACAAAGCCGAGATGGAAGTTTGGCGTGCATCTGTGGAAGGTTTAAATGTTGTGATTGTAAATCCTGGGGTTATTTTAGGTAGTGGTGATTGGCATAAAGGCTCATGTGCATTGTTTAATATGGCATACAACGGAATGCCTTTTTACACCCATGGCGTAAATGGATACGTAGATGTATTGGATGTAGCCGATGCCACCATTCAATTAATGGATAATAATATTTTTGCCGAGCGTTTTATTTTGGTAAGTGAAAACACCAATATGAAATACTTTTTAGATGAAACATCAACCCAACTTAACAAAAAGAAACCAAGTATTGAAGTAAATAAAATTTTAGCGGAGTTGGCATGGATGGGTGCAAGTTTAGCAGCATTATTTAACGGAAAAAAGGCTAGCTTAACGAAAGAAACCTCGCGCGCATCGCTCAATAAATATTATTACAGCAACCAAAAAATTAAAGATAAAATTGGATTTGAATTCATACCCATAAAACAAACTATAGCACAAACCTGCAATCATTTATTACAACAAAAACAAACATCATGAAATTATTTTTAACCACTGTTGCTGCAGCAACTTTAACTTTAACAGCTTGCAATAATGCCAATGATTCGGCTGGCAATGCTTCTATTCAAAAACTAGAGAAATTATACAAAACCAGTTACAATTTAAAAGACATACCTACAGCGATTACTGCCGTACAACTAATTTTAACCCACGATAGCACAAACGCTTTAAGGGATTCTTTACCTAGTATGTACTTGGTTGTACAAAATATTGACGCTTGTTTAACCACAACTGAAGATGCTTTAAAACGTTACCCAGAAAGTGAAGAATACGCTAAATATAAAATGTTGTGTTTAGAACAAATTGGTAAAGCTGATGAGCTATTTGCTCTAGCCAATAGCCTTTACGATAAAACAGGTAAAGCTGAATATGTATACAAAATTGCCTCTGTACAATTGGTTACTGGAGCGTTTGACGCTGCTAATAAAACCATTAGTAACATGATGGAAAAATACAAAAACACCAAAGACAGTGTAGATATTTTTATTGACCAAGGCCAAAGCCAAAGGGTGCCAATTATTGCTGCCTGCTGGAACATGAAAGGCTACTTATATATCCAAACTCAAAAGTACCAACAAGCAGGTGAAGCTTACCAAAAAGCCATTCAAATATTCCCTGATTTTGTAATGGCCCGAAGAAACCTGCAGCAGTTGGTTCAAGGCGCACAACAACAACGCTAAACGTTAACAGATAATTTATATAAAAGACCTATACAACTATTCGTTTTGTATAGGTTTTTTGCATTTATTAAAGCAAATAAAACTGCTTTCCATGCTACGTGCCTTTATTTAAAAAATAGGATAGCATGACAAAAAAGGAGGGCGTTTAGGGTTTTTTAGCTGTTGAATGACGTAAACATCCTACTCAACCATTGATTTACTAATTATTCCCTGTTTTCTAAGAGCTATCGGCTATTTTGGGCGATCATTGAAAAAAAAAATAAAAAAAAATAATCTCAGTAAATAGATATTTTATATATTGAACTATAATTCAAACAAATATTTAAGATGAAACACAATTACACTAGACCCATTTTTAAAGGCGGTATACGCACGATAATACTGCTTTTTAGTTTGCTATCTTGGCTATTGCCAGTGCAGGCTCAAATTGTATTGAGTTCAAGTTCTGGAACATCCACATCTGCTAGTTACAGCACCCTCAAGGCAGCATTCGATAATGTGAACAACGGAACACACAGAGGTGTTGTTTTGATAGAAGTACATGCCAATACTACCGAGACCGCAGCAATCAATGTTTTAGATAGTGGAAATGTGGCCGGAGCAGCCTATACATTTATCATGATAAGACCTGCAGATACGGCTACCGTGCCAAAGGTGATTAATGCGTCCGGCATTTCAGGTATTTCCTTTATTACTTTAACTGGAGCCGACAATATTTTTTTCGATGGAAGACCACTTTCAACAGGCAGTGCTAAATTACTCACCATAAGTCAAAGTGCAAATGTAGCTGCATCTCATACCATAACACTTATTAATGGTGCATCTCTAAATACCTTTGCTTTCTGTAATATAGAGAATGGTGCGATTGGTACAACAGCATCCAGTGCAATCAGACTATCAACAGGAAATAACAGTGAGAATCAAGTTGGTTTCTGTACCATTAATGGCGGTAACTTAGGAATTGAAGTTGCAGGAACAAATGGTGCTCCGAACAATTTTTTCTATATATTTAATAACCTACTCATCAATCAAAAATCAACAGCTATCAGATTGGCTAGTGGTGTTGGTAACATACTTATTGATTCAAACAATTGCACCCACAGCATTGCTACAACAACTGGTGGTTACCAATTTTTAAATATCACCCTTATAGAACCTACAGCTACCGTTCAGGTCACTAAAAATAGGGTGTACGACATAAATACAGCATCAGCTAACTTTATTCAAGGCATTATATTCTCTCCTGCAATTGCATCTGGTTCATTAATTGTCAGAAATAACAGTCTTTCACTTGGCTCTGCAACTTTCCCAAATACGCTTAGTCAAGTTGTGCGTTGTTTGGTTTTTGGAGGCACAGCACAAGCATCAGTAATTGTAGAAAATAATACATTTCGTATTGGCGGAACACATGTAACTGCAAATGGAAATCCTACTACAATAGGTCTTCTGAAATCAAACTCAAGTGCAACGTCTAGTTTCACTTGCCGCAACAACATCGTTTTAAATACACGCACGGGTTCTGCAAACCAGCATGTAGGTGCATTTTATAGCACGCCTACAGCAGGTACTAATGTAATTGACTACAATACCTACTCAGGCGGTGGAGCCTTTGTTAATGCATGGATTGGCTTTTTCTATAGCACCATAGCCACCTATAAAGCAGCTGCGTTTCCGCTAGAGCAAAATGCGGTATTTGGTATTGTAGATTTTAACAACACCACCGAACCAAGTATCAATCTAAATGGCCCTAACACGTCTGGAGGAAAATTAGCAGGAACACCAATTGCTGCCATTACAACTGATTATTATGGCACTACAAGAAGTACAATAACACCATATAGAGGTGCATTTGAATCTTCAACCCCGATTGATACCTTCGATATACAAACGGTTATATTGTATACGTATGGAAAAATACCCATTGGTACAGACGATACAGTAAGGGTATTGGTTAGAAACTTAGGAGCTTCCGCTGTAACAAATCACCCTATAAACTTAACCAGTTCAAAAAATGGTTACTTGGGTGCTGTAAACGTCAGTTTACCTATGGGTGGAGAAACCATTATTAACTTGGTGCCTTACACTCCATTTATTTTAGGTTTCGATACATTGAGGGCCTATCCAAACCCAGATCAAAAACGAAGCAACGATACTTCGCTTTGGGTTAGAGAAAATACATTGAATGCTTTAAGCTACAGCCGCCCTTTCACAGCACAAACAGGTAATGTAGGAACAAATCCTGAAGGCGAAATTGTTGCTAAATTTTATACCCCCGTTCCAAATTTCTTAAACCAAGTAAATGTTAATTTTACAAACAATTTCTTTAACGGACCATTTCCTTTCCAAGTTGTAATGTATGAAGATTCGGGTGCTACACTTGGACCAAAGAGAGTTCCATTTTGGGTATCTGCTACACAAAATACAGTGAATGGTATATTTAATTTATCAATACCTTCTGTGCCAGTTAGCGGTTCTTTTTACATAGGAGTTCGTCAAACCACAGCAAACAATATTGGTTTTGCATTTCAAAACGAAAATCCTATTCGTAACCAAACATTTTATTTCCGCCAAGGTGTAGGTTTCCAAAGTTTAGCTTGGAATGATTTTGCCGTAAACCCTAATAACCAATTTAGGTTTATGATTGAACCTCGATTAACTATTAATGATGATTTAGGTGTAGTTGATTTATTTGCACCCGGAACAGGATGTGTTAACCTTGGTAATCAACCAGTATCAGTTCAAGTACAAAATTTAGGATTATTAAACCAATCTTTTACTACCGATACGCTGCGTATTTTTGGAAGAGTAATTAAACCTTCGGGCAATACCATTTCATTCGGACCAATATTGGTTACTAGTGGATCATTAGCTGCAGGTAATACCTTAAACGTTACTGTTATTCCTTCATTTAATTTCGACTCAGCAGGGGCATACACATTTACCGCATGGACACGTTTTGGACCTGATGGAAATGCAATAAACGACACCTTACCCCCATTAGTGCGTAATGTGTTAGCCACCAGCAATGCACCTATTGTGCAAGACTTTAACGCTG
>CANLLM010000003.1 GCA_947491825.1 Bacteroidota bacterium | reverse complement strand
TTGCTGGTGTTTTGGGTAGCCCAACCAGGACTCGAACCTGGGACCTACGGTTTAGAAAACCGGTGCTCTATCCAACTGAGCTATTGAGCCGTTTTACTATTATAGTATATTTTAACGGTATGCAAACGTACAATATTTTAGGTTTTAATACAAATAATTTTCTTAAATTTACGCCTTATTTTATTAGATGATTCCAAGAGCTAAAATAGATGAAATTGTTGATGCTGCCCGTGTAGAGGAGGTTGTAGGCGAGTATGTGAATTTAAAAAAGCGTGGTGCGAATTTAACAGGATTGTGTCCTTTTCATCAGGAGAAATCACCATCATTTAGTGTTTCACCTAGTAAAGGAATTTACAAATGTTTTGGTTGTGGAAAGGCTGGTAATGCAGTAAATTTTATAATGGAAGTTGAGCAGTTAAATTACATTGATGCTCTTAAACATTTAGCTGAAAGATACAGGATTGATTGGCCACAGCAAGTTGTTTCTGCTGAGCAACTATTAGAAGAGAGGATTAGATCTGGAGAGAGGGAGAGTTTACAGATTGTAAATAATTTTGCTGAAAGATACTTTGCCGATTTACTTATTAATGATGACGAAGGTAAGACAGTTGGGCTAAGTTACTTTGAAGAACGTGGATTTAGGCCTGAGACAATAGAAAAGTTTAAACTTGGTTATGCCAAGGAAAGTTGGGACCATCTGACTAATGCGGCTCAATTTGGTGGTTATAATGTAGATCTATTTAAATTAGGTGGATTGGTTAAAGAAAATGATCAAGGGAAGATTTATGATGCATATAGGAATCGGGTTATTTTTCCAATTCATTCTATAAGTGGTAAGCCCATAGCTTTTGCTGGGAGGTATTTAATAAAAGACCCCAAAAGTCCTAAATATGTAAACTCGCCTGAGACACCTCTATACCATAAGAGCAATGAATTGTATGGTTTATTTTTTGCAAAACAAGCAATTGCAAAAAATGCTTTAGTATATTTAGTTGAAGGGTATACTGACGTTATTAGTCTAAATCAAGCTGGTATTGAAAATGTTGTTGCTTCTTCTGGAACTTCATTAACTGAGGGGCAGATTAAACTAATTAAACGGTTTACAGATAATGTTTGTGTGCTTTATGATGGTGATGCTGCCGGTATTAAAGCTTCCCTGAGAGGTACTGATATGTTACTTGAGGCGGGGTTGAATGTTAAGATTGTATTGTTTCCTAATGGGGAAGATCCTGATAGTTATTGTAAGAAAGTTGGCCCGTTGGATTTTGGTACTTTTTTAGACGAACAAAGGCAAGATTTTATTTTATTTAAAGCTTCTTTACTTTTAGGTGATGCGGGCAATGATCCAATAAAGCGTGCCGAATTAATAAAAGATATTGTTAATAGTATTAGTAAAATTCCAGATGCGTTTAAAAGGAGTACTTTTTTAAGAGAGACTGCGATTTTATTGAAAATAGACGAACAGTTGCTTATTAGTGAAGCGAATAGGTTAGTAAGAGGTAATATCTCAAAGCAACCGAGGATAGAAGAATTTCAGTATTCGCAACCCTCAACAGAGCAAGAACTATTAATTGAATCTGTTCAAGAATTACAACTTCAGGATGTTCAAGAAAAAGATTTAATTCGGGTGATTCTAAATTATGGTGACAAGCCTTATAGTGAAGAATTTGAATCGGTCGCTCTTTTTATAATAAATGAAATAGCATTGGATGAAATAGAAATAGAGCATCCTATTGTGGTGCAAATTCTGTCTATGATCAATCAGCAAATAACAGATGGCAGCATAAACTTCCAGTATTTTGTTAGGCATGAAGACCCTATTATTACTGAGTTTGTAGCTGATATTATGTCGAAAGACTTTGAAGTTAGTCCTAATTGGCATAAAAAGTATGACGTGTTTATAGACCCAGTTGGATATAACTTTAAAGAAGATGTAGATTCGGCAATATTAAGGTTAAAAATAAAGCATGTGGAAAAGTTAATGAAACATAATCAAGAAGAATTAGACAATTTTGAAAAAAAAGGAGATATGGAGCAAGTTGACTTGCATGTGCATGTGCATATGCATTTAACACAAAAAAGATATGAGTTGACGAGAAAAATCGAAACAACAATAACCAGATAATCCAGTTTAATTTGTTTGTACGAAAGTTTATTTTTAACATAAGAAATAAAAGGTTGAGGTCGATAATTTATTTATTAATTTTTATGGGCGGAACTTTAGGAGCCCAACCTATTGCAGACTTTAGTGCATCTGTAAGATCTGGATGTAGTCCATTGAGTGTTCAATTCTCGGATTTATCATCGGGAAATCCGACTTCATTTTCTTGGAGCTTTGGCAACGGTAATATCTCTACATTTCAAAATCCATCAGCAATTTACATTGTACCAGGCACGTATAATGTATCCTTAACAGTTTCTAACGCATCAGGAAATGATGTAGAAACTAAATCTGCATATATTACAGTTTTTACATCCCCCATTGTAGATTTTTCGACTACGGTTACTGGAGGATGTGTTCCGCTTTCTACACCATTATCCAATAACACAATAATAGGATCTGCACCAATTACAGTTTGGTTATGGGACTTTGGTGATGGTATTATTGGATCTACACAATCGCCCACACATGTGTATACCACAGGAGGTGCTAAAACGGTATCTTTAACAGCGACTGATGCCAATGGTTGTTTTTCAACGATAACAAAAAATGGATTTATCAATCCAACTCAAAGCCATACTGTAGATTTCAATGTGAGTAATCCAATTGTGTGTAAAGGGCCTATTAATCAAACATTTACTCCAACGGTAAATCCCTCCAACGCCTCTTACACTTATGAATGGTCAACAAGTAATGGACTAACATCTTCAGCTATTTCGCCCTCATTTAACTTCACTAACCCTGGAGTTTTCGGGGTATTTTTAAAAGTTAGCGCGCCTTCTGGTTGTGCAGCATTTGCAAGTAAAAGTTCGGCTGTATACATTGTTAATACACAAGCCAATTTTGATTTACCTACCCCTCCATTTTGCAGCGGTCAACAATATTTATTTAAAAACAAATCAACTCCTGATACATCTATAGCTACATTTAAATGGACCATTAACAATGGAAATGTGATAACGGATAAAGATTTGGCCAGTATTTTAAATGCTGGAACTCATTCGATAAAGTTAGTTACAGCGATTCGTGGTTGTTTAGATTCTGTTTCCAAAACAATTAATGTAAGCGCTAAACCTATTGCTAGTTTTACTAAACAACCAGCATCAATCTGTTTTGTTCCAGTTGATGTGGTTTTTAATTCAACCTCAGTTGGAAGTGGTTTATCGTATAAATGGAATTTTGGAAATGGTGACTCATCCTTGCTGCCTATAGATAGTACTACATATACTATACTTTCAAATCATTATGTAAAGTTATTAGTTACTGATGCAAATGGCTGTTCGGATAGTTCAGAACAACTAATCAATGTTTCGACCCCGCAAGTCCTTGTAAATGGGTTAAATGCCAAAAAAGGGTGTAAACCTTATCAATCCTTATTCAGTATTAGTAATCCTAGTATTTTTACTTCTTTTATTTGGGAGTTCAATGGAGTAACAATTGGTACGACTAGTTCATTTAATTATACCTTTAATAACGTAGGAAGACATATTGTTAAGTTAATTGCAATTACTGCAGCAGGTTGTAGGTCTGAGGTTTTCGATACAATTTGGGTAGGAGATACAATAGCATTTAATTTCGTTGCAGATAAATTCAATGGATGTTATTCACAAATTAATCCGGTTACATTTACTTTAACTGAAAATAGTGGAGTGCCAAACTTAGTTTATGATTGGTCTTGGAAAAATGGGACAGCAGCTATCAAAAATCCTATAATCAATTTCATTGACACAGGTTCTTATAATATAAAAGCCAAGATTATTTATAATGGTTGTTCGAGTGAGTTAGAGAAAATTAATTACATCAATATCTTACCTGCACTTGCTAGAATGCAAAATCCAACTGTTGGTTGCAGTCGAGATACACTTACGTTTGATGCCACTTCTTCTGCAGGAGCAAATCGGTATTTATGGCTTTTTGGTGATGGAGATACTTCGAATACAATCGTTTCAAAACATTTTTACAACACAACGGGAAATTATCAAGTTAAGTTAATAGCCCTTGATACTTTAACAAATTGCAGAGATACGGCAGAATACACGCTACTTGTTCCTGACTTACCAGGGATAAGTTACACAGTTAGTGATACCATTGGCTGCAGCCCGCTTATTATAGGGTTGAACAACACCACTACATTAGGTACTTTTGCTGCTGCGATTACAACTACCAATTGGTCATTTAATAGTGGAGAAACAACTTCTGGATTTAGTGTACTTGATACGCTTTATAATTATGGTTGGAGAGGATTAACTATGACTATAACTGATGCTCGTGGTTGTGTGTTTTCTTTGTTCAAGGATTCTGTAGTGCATGTATCTGGTGCAAATATGAGGGTAGTTTTTGATAAATATACGGGTTGTACACCACTAGCACTAACATCATATGATAGCTCAACGTCAGATTATCCTATTGTTAAAAGGAAATGGTTATGGACATCAACAGACTCAACCATTACTAATACAATTAACAATGCATCTTATGTATTTAGTAATCCTCAAAATGTTCAGGCAGATGGTTACCAAGTCGCTTTAATTATAACAGATAGCTTAGGTTGTGAGTTTACGGCTACTAAAAAAATTGTTCCATCAAGTCCGATTGCTGATATTAGTTTAACTAAGAATATAACATGTGGCTCGACTCAAATTATTAGCGCAGCCAATACAGATGGGAGTAAGGTTTTTTCGCCAGCCAATTACAGTTGGAAACAGGGTAGTTCAACTTATAATGGCTCTGTGTACAACACTACATTTAATTTGGCTGATTCATCCTATTTGTTTGAGCTAACCGTTGTGGATTCTAATGGATGCACAGCAATTGCAGATACCTTGATTAAAATTAGCAATAAGAAAACAATACTCGCGTTTTATGCTAATCCAAGTGTAAGAGCTTGTTACTTTCCAATAGTGCCCATTCAGTTATTCGACACATCTGCTGTTGGTTCGAGTGGTATTAAGTCAAGGTATTGGACATTTGCTTCAAACACAAGTACCCAATTAAGTCCAATATTTACAATTAGTAAACCTGGTAAATATGATGTAAGTTTAACGGTTACAGATAGTTCAGGCTGCATAGATTCACTTAAAATTAAAGATTATTTAGATTTAGGCGGACCTATGGGAAGTTATACCTATAGTCCTAATAAAGGATGTTCGCCACATAAAGTGAGGTTTCAAGTATCATCTCCAAATGCGCGTTATCATATTTGGGATTTCGGTAACGGATTAGTTGATACGATGAAAGTGTTAGACGAACAATATACCTATAATGATGCAGGAACTTACTATCCAAGACTAACTTTGTATGACAGTAGTGGCTTGTGTGGTTATTCTTTTGATGCTGTTGATTCGATTATTGTATTCGATAAGCCTGAACCTGATTTTGTTTCTGATACCACTAAAATTTGTTTTAATACTGAACTTACCTTTGAAAATATAACACCCAACAAGCCAGGGATAGTAAATTGGAAATGGATATTTAATAATGAAGAAGTATCGGGTGAAGGACCAATCATTAAGAAATTTACCCAGGCAGGTAAATACGATATTACCTTGATTGCTATTGATTCTAATGGATGTAGTGATACCATAACAAAATCTGATACACTTACTGTTTATAATGATGTTGTAGCTCCAAATATTCCTTCAGTTCACAGGGCAACAGTAATTGATAACAGCACCAATTTATTTGTATTTAATCCGAGCAAAGAAGAAGATTTTCTCAGCTATCGAATTTTTTATAATTACCTGGGAGCCTCACCTCAATCTTTTGTTGATGTTTTAGCTGTAGCAGATACTTTTCATGTTGAAACTGGAATTAATACGCTTTTAAATCCTTATTCATATGCTATATCGGCCATGGATGTTTGTAAGAATAGAAGTGCAGTGTCTCCTACACATACTACAGTTGAACTAAAGGCTTGGCCAATTGATAACGCAATTAAGTTATCATGGAGTTCATACAAAGGTTTTGGATCTGTCAAGCGTTATGAGATTTGGCGAAACAACCCAGACTCGGGAACTGCATTTTATCAGATAAAAGATGTTTCAGCTGGAACACTGCAATACATTGATACTTCAATTTCTTGTTTCATAAATTATTACTATCGAATTAAAACGGTAGCGATGGATGCTGATACCTCAAAATATAGTTGGAGTGATACCAGTGGAGCTACACCTTTATATGTAAGTAGTTTACCAGGTACCAAAATTGTTAGCGTTTCTGTTGTGAACGATAAGCAAGTATTGTTACAATGGGCTAAGAAATCTTATGAAGTAAGTTTTAAATATTTGATATTTAGAATGCGTGATGATGAGACTAGTGCTACTTTTTACAAGGAAGTATCTGATACATTTATGATTGATGAAAATGTATTAGTAGATGAACATAGCTATTCATACTTTGTTTATTTAAAAGATGCATGCGGAGGAATTAGCTTGCTTAGTAATGAGGCAAAGACTATTTTATTGACAGTAGATTTAGTAAGAAATGACAGACTATTATATGACCCGATTGTTTATTACACCAAGTATCGTGAGTGGATTAATGGTGTAAATAATTATGATGTATTGTTTTATTATGATTCATTGGGAGTATATAGTAAAGTCGCAACCAATTCTGCTATAGATACAACTTTCATTCATCAATATTTAACCCTGCCTCAAAGAAACTATTGTTACTCGGTTATCGCTAATGAGCTTGATGGTAATAACGCCATAAGTCAATCAAACATTACTTGTGTTGGAACAGGACCAAGGGTTTATGTTCCTAATGTGTTTACCATAAACGGAGACGGTATAAATGAGCGCTTGGTTGTAGGAGGTTTATTTATAGAGAACTATAAAATAAATATTTTTGATAGGTGGGGAAATAATGTCTTTGAAAGCAATAATAGAGATGTATCCTGGGATGGAAACTTCGATGGCAAGCCAATGCCTTCAGGCGTTTATGTTTATTTAATTGAAGTTACAGGAAGAAGTAAGCAACGGGTTGAAGTAACGGGTACTGTTACTTTAATTAGGTAATGTTTGGGTTATTAAATACCTAACCATTCTTTTGCTGTTTTGAATAGTATTTGTGCTTTTTCTTCGCGGCACTTAAATCCTTCATCAATTCTATAAACCTGCCATGTTCTAAATCGCCAAGTGGGAATGGGACATCACTACCCAAAGCAATTCGTTCACTACCATAATTTTAAATTGTAGCGTAAAGCTTCTTCATCGTGTACCAAACTATCAATGTAAAACTTCTTTACATATTCGTATGGGTCGGCTACTTGGTTGATGTTGCATAAATCGGGACGTGCGTGGTAACCATGCGAAACGCGACCAATGGTATGCGGGAAACATCCACCACCATGTGCAAACATGACACGTAATTTTGGAAATTTATCAAACACTCCGCCAAATATCATGCTGCATATAGCACGCGATGTTTCTGCTGGCATCCCAACTAACCATGGTAACCAAAACTTTTTCATTTTGTCTTGCCCCATCATATCCCAAGGGTGAACAAATATACACATACCTAGTTTTTCAGCAGCTTCATAAAATGGAAAAAAGCGTTCATCATCTAGGTTGTAATCTAAAATATTTGTTGCAATCTCAACGCCTGGCAAGTTTAATTCGTATTTACACCGTGTGAGTTCCTCTACAGCCAAAACAGTGTCCTGCATGGCTAAAGTACCTAAGCCCACAAAACGAGTAGGATAGTCGCGTTGAATTTGTGCCAAATGGTTATTTATGTATTGACTCCACTCGTGCGTATGTTCTGATTTTGCCCAATAATAAAATAATACAGGAATGGTAGATAAGGCCATCAGTTGCACATCATGTTTATCCATGTGTTGAATAATGGATTTAGGATCCCAGCACATATCATCAATAGCCCTGAAAAATGTTCCATCCGCTTTCATCATGTTTGCACGACCAGGTTGGTAATGGTCTAAGTATATAAACTCATCTCCATATCCGAAACGCTCCTTTAAGTTTGGAATAAACTCGGGCATAATGTGCGCATGAACATCTATTTTATAAGGTGCTGTTGTAATCATGATGTTGTGTTGAAACTAAATTTTAAATAACAAGCCCATGAAATAAGACATGGGCTTGTTTTAATTTATTAAAACGAACGATGATTCGTTGTTTTGTTTAACTCTTCAGGGCTTAAACTTTTAAAATAATCGTAGGTAATTTTCAAACCTGCTTCACGACTAACTTTTGGCTCCCAATCTAGTATTTCACGCGCCTTGGTAATATCTGGTCTGCGCTGTTTTGGGTCGTCAGTTGGTAAAGGTTTTGATATTAGTTTTTGTTTGGTACCAGTAAGTTTAATAATTTCTTCGCCAAAATCTTTAATGGTAATTTCATCCGGATTGCCAATATTAACGGGGTAAGGATAATCGCTTAACAACAAGCGGTAAATACCTTCAACCAAATCATCAACATAACAAAACGAACGTGTTTGTGAACCATCTCCAAACATGGTTAAATCTTCGCCTCGCAAAGCTTGTCCTATAAATGCAGGCAACACGCGTCCATCATTTAATCGCATACGTGGGCCGTATGTATTAAAGATTCGAACAATGCGTGTTTCTAATCCATGATAGGTGTGGTAGGCCATAGTCATGGCTTCTTGAAAACGTTTTGCTTCATCGTACACACCACGCGGACCAACAGGGTTTACATTCCCCCAATATTCTTCTGGTTGTGGATGTACAGTAGGGTCGCCATAAACTTCACTGGTTGATGCAATTAATACTCGGGCTCTTTTTACTCGGGCCAATCCCAAACAATTATGAATACCCAATGAACCAACCTTTAATGTTTGGATTGGAATTTTTAAATAATCAATCGGGCTTGCAGGCGAGGCAAAATGTAAGATATAATCTATTTTACCTGGCACGTGAATAAACTTGCTTACATCATGGTGGTAAAACTCAAACGCTGCCAGTTTAAATAGATGTTCGATATTTTTTAAATCACCCGTAATTAGGTTATCCATGCCCACTACTTCATAGCCTTCTTTTATAAATCTATCACACAAATGCGAACCTAAAAATCCGGCTGCACCTGTAATTAAAATGCGTTTTTTTTCTGTCATGTTTAGTTAATTATAGTTCACTGTTCGCGGTTTCGGGTTCGTTACATCCACCTCTTATCCTCCTTTGAAGGAGGACGGTTAATTTATTTCGGTTGGTGATTCTTTTCCAACTTCTAAAATCCAACCTCTAACTTCCATCAAACATCCACCTCTTATCCTCCTTTGAAGGAGGACGCTTGATTTATTTCGGTTGGTGATTTTTTTCCAACTTCTAACTTCTTCTGTCATCCGTAGCTTTAGGTAAGGATGGCAACTTCTATTTCTTATTAATTCCTATGCAATAATATTCAAAACCTAATTCTTTCATTTCATCTTGTTCATAGATGTTACGTCCGTCAAAAATGGTTTTTTGTTTAAGCAATTTACCAATTACATTAAAGTTTGGTGAGCGAAACTCCGGCCATTCTGTGGCGATTAGTAATGCATCGGCATCAATTAAGGTATCGTAAGGGTCTTTACAATAGGTGATGGTTTCACCCAAGGTTTTTTGTGCTTCATGCATAGCAACGGGGTCGTATGCATTTACCATAGCCCCATCGGCTAATAATTTTTCGATAACAACTAACGATGGAGCTTCACGCATATCATCTGTTTTAGGTTTAAATGATAAGCCCCAAAGCGCAAATGTTTTACCCTTTAACTGTCCGCCAAAATGTTTTGATATTTTATTAAATAAAACCAACTTTTGGTCATCGTTAACATCTTCTACCGCTTGTAAAATGCGTAAATCATGGCCGTACTCTTTTGCTGTTTTCACCAGCGCTTTTACATCTTTAGGAAAGCACGAACCACCATATCCAATACCTGGGTAAATAAACTTATTTCCGATACGCGGATCGCTGCCAATACCTTTACGTACCCAATTTACATCAGCACCAACCAACTCACACAAATTAGCAATATCATTCATAAAACTAATTTTTGTGGCCAGCATTGCATTGGCTGCATACTTGGTCATTTCGGCACTGGCTATATCCATAAAAATGATGGGGTGACCGTTTAGTAAAAACGGTTTATATAGCTTACGCATAATGTCTTCAGCCTTTTTACTTTCTATACCCACCACAATTCTATCTGGTTTCAAGAAATCATCAACAGCAGCACCTTCTTTTAAAAATTCGGGGTTACTGGCTACATCGAACGTCATGTTAACACCACGTTTATCTATTGCTGCTTGTATTTCTGCTCTTACCTTGTGCGATGTGCCAACAGGAACAGTACTCTTGGTAACCACAACACCATATTCGTTCATGTGTTGTCCAATTTCATTAGCAACACCTAATACATATTTCAAATCGGCACTTCCATCCTCACCTGGAGGAGTTCCAACAGCAATGAAGGCCACATCGGCATTTTTAATACTTTCGCTGAGGTTGGTGCTAAATTGTAACCTTCCGGCTTCGGTATTGCGCGACACTAACTCTTCTAAGCCAGGTTCATATATTGGTAAAATTCCATTTTTTAAATTTTCAATTTTATTTTTGTCTATATCAACACAAATTACGTTGATACCCACTTCGGCAAAACAAGTTCCGGTTACTAAGCCTACATATCCTGTTCCTACAACTACTATTTTCATTATATTAATTTAGATGTTGATTGTTGTTTACAAAATTCGTTGATGTGACCAATAATATATTCTATTTGGTCGAATGTTACCTCAGGACTCATTGGAAGCGAAATTACCTTACCGCAAAGGGTTTCGGTAACGGGTAAAGAGCCCAAAGGGTAATTTTTAGATTGATAAGCTTTTTGCGCATGCAATGGAATAGGGTAGTAAACCATCGAAGGTATTTGTTTTTCTGCTAGGTATTCGCGCAATTCATCACGGTTGATACCCTTACATTTTAGGGTGTATTGATGAAACACATGGGTTGAGTTTTTTGCCCGAGTTGGTATTTCAAAATTTGGATGATTGGCAAATGCTTCATCATACTTTTTTGCCACATTATTACGTGCATTTTCGCAAGCTGTTAATGTTTGAAGTTTAACATTAAGTATGGCGGCTTGTAGGGTGTCTAATCTTGAGTTAACGCCTATGTTATCGTGATGGTATTGTATGCTTTGTCCATGATTAGCGATCATTTTAAGGCGTTTCTCAAGTAGATCATTACGCGTAAACATCGCACCACCATCTCCCATACAACCTAAGTTTTTTGAAGGGAAAAAGGAAGTGCAACCAATATCGCCAATGGTACCTGCATATAAAACAAAGCCATTTTGAAAAGTATATTTAGCTCCAATTGCCTGCGCTGTATCCTCGATCACAAATAAATTATGGTTTTTGGCAAGTTGCATTATTGTCTCCATGTCTGCACATTGGCCGAACAAATGAACAGGCACTATGGCCTTCGTTTTTGAGGTTATGGCTTTTTCTATTTGTGAAACATCTATGAGAAAATCATCATTATTTACATCAACCAACACAGGGGTTAATCCTAAGAGTTTTATTACTTCGGCCGTTGCAACGTATGTAAATGCAGGCAATATTACCTCGTCTCTAGGTTTTAAATTTAAAGCCATCATGGCAATTTGAAGGGCATCTGTTCCATTAGCACAAGGTATTACATAGGAAACATCCAGGTATTGGGATAAGTTATGGCTAAATTCTGCTACCTCAGGCCCATTAATGTATTTAGCTGATTGAATTACACGCGCAATTGCCTCATCCAATTGTTGTTGGATTTTTTGGTGTTGCTGCTGTAAATCAACCATTTGTATGGGTCTCATGTTGTATACATTTATGTGCTAAGGCAACAAATATAATTAATGATGCAGGCAAACAAAGATTTCTGTTATTTTTGAAGCAAGATTTATTTTAACATGCGCAATTCCCTTTTGGCTTTTTTTATGATAATTGGTATTTTCAATGTCAATGCCCAAAAGAAAATTTGGGTAGGTAAAAGCAGTAAAATATTCAACTTTCAGTTTCACTATACACATATTACCCCTGGTGGCGATTTTGCGAGTAGGTTTAATAAGTTTAACTCTATGGGTGCAGGTTTTTTATTTAAAAACACACATAATATGTTATTTGGTGCCGAGGGCGGTTATCATTTTGGCAATAACCTTAAACCATCAAACATGCTTAATAATTTAACCAACAGTGTTGGTGCTATTAATACCAATTCAGGTACTCCTGCTTTGGTTAGTTTGGGTATGCGCGGATTTAGTATGTTGGGTAAGCTTGGATATTTGATTCCAATAAGTAGTAAAAAAAGAAATACAGGAATAAAAATCATGTTTGGCGGTGGTTTGGTCATGCATAAAGTCAATATCAATATCACCCAAAATAATGTACCTAGCTTAACTGAGGATAGGGTAGCGGGATACGACAGGTATAGCAGTGGCTGGGCCTTGAGCCAGTTTATTGGATACCAGCACCACAGTGTAAATAAGTATACCAATTTTTATCTTGGGGCTGAGTTGATGCAGGCTCATACATACAACAGACGCAAATTTAATTATGACGAAATGCAATACGATTTAAAAATGCACAATGATTTTTATTATGGTGTTCGTTTTGCATGGATGATTCCTGTATACATGCGCACAAAAGCGGGTAGTGACGAGTTTATTTTTGAGTAATGATTTACGATTTAGCAATAGCGTTATACGGCTTGGCCATTAAATCAGCCGCTTTGTTTCAAACAAAAGCAAAGTTGCTAAACCTTGGACGTAAAAATACGTTTAAGCAACTTACTGATTTTAATCGCGAGCCATTTAAGAAACTAGCCTGGTTTCATTGCGCTTCCTTAGGTGAGTTTGAGCAAGCAAGGCCTTTAATTGAAAAACTCAAAGCGCAACAAAACATACAAATTGCGGTTAGTTTTTTTTCTCCATCGGGTTATGAGATTCGTAAAAATTATGAGTTGGCCGATGTTGTATTTTACTTACCAGCCGATACACCTAAAAATGCAGCTTTTGTATTAAATGCCATAACCCCCGATTTGGTGTTTTTTGTGAAGTACGAAATATGGCTACATTATATTAAAGTAATTAAACAACGAAGTATTCCAATGTATTTAATATCAGCAACTTTTCGTCCAGCACAAATTTATTTTAAGTGGTATGGTGCAAAATTTAAGCATGCTTTAAAAAGTTTTGATTTAATATTTACGCAAGACCATACATCAACCCATATTTTGCAAAGCAATGGCATTACTAATGTGCTAATGACTAATGATACCCGTTACGACAGGGTTTACCAAACATGTCAAAATCCTAAGTCGCTACCAATTGTAAAAGCATTTAAACAGCAACAACCTTTATTGATTGTGGGCAGTAGTTATGCGCATGAAGAAAAGTTAGCAGCCCGATTTTTTGAAGACAATAAAAATATAAAAATTATTATTGCACCTCACGAAATTTCGGATGAACGGATAGGTGAAGTGGAGGGGATATTCAAAAACTTATCATCCATAAGATATTCGTTAGCTGATGAAAATTCGGTGTGCGATAAACAAATTCTTATCATTGATAACATTGGCTTACTGGCATCCATTTATCAGTATGGTGATTTGGCTATAGTTGGCGGTGGTTTCGGTAAAAAAGGCATACATAACACTTTAGAGGCTGCCACCTTTGGCATGCCTATTTTTATTGGCCCGAATAACCATGACAAGTTTCCTGAGGTAAATCTTTTACATGGGGCAGGGGTATTGTTTTACATTTCATCTCAAGAAGATCTAGATAGTAAAATGCTATCATTTATAAACAATTCCAATTTACTTCATGATGTAAAACAAAATAGCAGTAAGGTAATGGCTCCGCATCGCGGTGCAACAAATTTGATTCTGAGTAACGTCAAGATTTAGTTTTACTGCTACTTGCCAAATAAACTACCTAAACCGGGAAGTCCACCCATTAAATTTTTCATTTCATTTGCCGAAACCATATCTGCTTTATTAATTGCATCTTCAATGGCAATAGATAAATAATCTTGCAGTTCTTCTTTGCGTTCGGGCAACACTAAAGCCGTTTCAATAGTTACGTCTTTTACTTTTTTATTGCCATCCATGGTTATGGTTACATCGCCTGATGCTGCTTGGCCTTGAACGGTTACACCGGCCAAACGCTGCTTCATTTCTTCTGCTTTTTTTTGAGCTTCTGCTAATTTTCCGAACATAATTGATTTGTGTTTGTTAGTTTAGGCAAGTTACTCATTTGGTATATAGCTAAACAAGTGCTTATGGGTAAATTTTGCAGGCTATTTTTAACGTTTTGATTGATAGTTTATTGGCTTTTTTTTAATGTCAAGCAAACTTAAATCATCCTTTGAATAGTGTTTAAATTGGTTAAATTCGCCCAACTTTTCAAGAAAAATAATAATAAAACCTGATATGCAAATCTCAAGCAACTATCGTGACGAATTTGTTAAACGTCACATCTCACCGATGGAAAATGATACTGAGGCCATGCTAAAAACAATTGGTGTAGCAAGTATCGATCAATTAATTGATGAAACTATTCCATCGCACATACGCCTAAAAGAGCGAATGAAATTACCGGAAGCAATGGGCGAAATGGAATTATTAGCCATGCTTAGAGGGATTTCAGAAAAGAACATCATTAATAAAAACTTTATTGGTACTGGTTACTATGGTACATATACACCAAATGTGGTATTGCGCAATATATTCGAAAATCCTGGATGGTATACTGCTTACACGCCTTATCAAGCAGAAATTGCTCAAGGTCGTCTAGAGGCATTGTTAAATTACCAAACCATGATTGTTGATTTAACCGGTATGGAAATCGCTAACGCGAGTTTGTTGGATGAAGGAACTGCGGCTGCCGAAGCAA
Source organism: Bacteroidota bacterium (assembly GCA_947491825.1). Taxonomy (GTDB): domain Bacteria; phylum Bacteroidota; class Bacteroidia; order UKL13-3; family UKL13-3; genus UBA6183. The sequence continues at coordinate 52,972 of CANLLM010000003.1, read as the reverse complement.
TGCACATGCTACACGCTGAAAGCAAAAGTGATAAAGCGACTAAATTTTTTGTTTCTGAATTGTGTTTTCCGCAAACCATTGATGTGCTAAAAACACGCACCGAACCAATTGGTGTTGAGTTGGTAATTGGTAATCATGAAACCATCACATTTGATGAAACCTATTTTGGTGCATTAATTCAATATCCAGCTGGAAATGGTGAAGTGTTTGATTATAGCGCATTTATGGCTAAAGCAATGGCTACAGACGTAAAAGTTGCTGTTGCTGCTGATTTATTAAGTTTAACCTTGTTAACTCCTCCGGGTGAATGGGGGGCTGATGTGGTTTTAGGTTCTGCACAACGTTTTGGTGTGCCAATGGGATACGGTGGACCACACGCAGGTTACTTTGCTACCAAAGACGCCTACAAGCGTCAAATGCCAGGTCGTTTAATTGGTGTATCTATTGATGCTCATGGTAACAAGGCCTTACGTATGGCTTTGCAAACGCGCGAGCAACATATTAAACGCGAAAAAGCAACATCAAATATTTGTACTGCACAAGTATTACTTTCAATTATGGCAAGTATGTATGGTGTTTACCATGGCCCTAGAGGATTAAAAGGAATTGCATCAAGAGTACACGGTTTAACGGCACAGTTAGGTAATGTATTAAACGAGGTTGGTTTCAAACAAAAAAACAAACACTTTTTTGATACTTTGTTGGTTGAAGTGCCAAGTGCAGATAAAGCGATTGCTGATTGCGAAACTAAATCTATCAATATTCGTAAAGTAGATGATAAACACATTGGTATATCATTAGACGAAACGCATACAATAGCTGATGTGAATGCATTGGTATCTGCATTAACAGGCAAAGAATCAAACTTGATAGCACATGATGCAACTGGTTTATATGCGCCTGCAAACTTTATACGTGTAAGCGATTTTATGACGCATGAGGTATTTAATTCTTACCATAGTGAGCATGAAATGTTGCGTTACATTAAGTTTTTAGAATCAAAAGACTTGTCGCTTTGCCATAGTATGATTGCATTAGGATCATGTACCATGAAACTTAACGCTACAGCCGAAATGATTCCAGTTACTATGCCCGGATTTGGGGCTATGCATCCATTTGTACCCCGCAATCAAGCAACTGGTTACAGCCAAATATTTAACGAGTTATCTGAATACTTAAAAGAAGTTACGGGTTTTGTGGGTATGAGTTTGCAACCAAATTCAGGTGCATCAGGCGAGTATGCAGGTTTAATGGTGATACGCGAGTACTTAAAATCAATTGGTCAAGGGCACCGTAATATTGCATTAATTCCTTCATCGGCACATGGTACCAATCCAGCCAGTGCTACTATGGCAGGAATGAAAGTTGTAGTAACCAAAACACTAGAGAACGGTTATGTTGATATCGATGATTTGCGCGAAAAAGCAGAATTATACAAAGATAATTTAGCTTGTTTGATGGTTACTTATCCCAGTACTTATGGTGTTTTTGAAGAACGTATAACTGAGATTTGTGACTTGATCCATCAAAACGGTGGACAGGTTTACATGGATGGTGCTAACATGAATGCACAAGTTGGGCTGATAAGTCCAGCAAATATAGGTGCAGATGTTTGCCACTTAAACTTACACAAAACATTCTGTATTCCTCACGGTGGTGGAGGTCCAGGTATGGGCCCAATTGGTGTAGCAGCTCATTTGGTTCCTTTTTTACCAGGGCATGCTGTAGTTGATATGCAAGTTGATGATCACGCCATGACAGCAGTCAGTGCTGCACCATGGGGTAGTGCATCAATATTGTTAATCTCTTATGCATACATCCGTTTAATGGGTACACAAGGATTAGAAGACGCAACTAAATATGCTATTTTAAATGCTAACTACATTAAAGCACGTTTAGAGAAGCACTATGAGATTTTATATACAGGTAGTAACGGCCGTTGTGCACATGAAATGATTTTAGATACACGTGTTTTTAAAGGAGCAAGTGGTATAGAGGCAGAAGACATTGCAAAGCGTTTAATTGATTATGGTTTTCATGCACCTACCATGAGTTTTCCTGTTGCAGGTACAATTATGGTTGAGCCAACAGAAAGCGAGCCTAAATCAGAGTTAGATCGTTTTTGTGATGCGATGATTGCCATTAAGCAAGAAGTAGAGGCAATTATTACTGGTGAAGCTGATAAGACAGATAATCCGTTAAAAAATGCGCCACACACGGCACATGTGGTAACTGCTGATGAATGGAATCATAAATACAGCCGTCAACTCGCTGCTTATCCATTACCATATGTAAAAGCTGCTAAGTTTTGGCCAACAGTTGGGCGTGTAAACAACACCCACGGAGATAGAAACTTAATTTGTGCTTGTATTCCTACAGAGGCATACGCATAATAATAATTTAGTGATTAAATGTAAAAGTGGAATCCAATTAAGGATTCCACTTTTTTGTTTAATATGATCATTTACTATACAAAATTTAATGAAGTATTATTATATACCGTAATATTTTTTGCAGGAAAGGTTTTACGATAAAATTTAAAATTATACTTTAGGTGCTAGGTCATAAATCTTGGTATTGGCTCTTATTTAGTCTGAGATTATCGTAATAATAAATACAATTTATGCTGCTTATCTCAGCTTGTTATTCGACTATGCGCCAATTTCATTCTTACCAATTAGGGAATAATTAATAATTGAATTCACAGTGTAGGTTTATAAAAGAAAATAGTATTGCTAAATAATAAGGCCTCTAATTCTCAGGCCTACCAATCATCTTATTTTCTTCAAGTAGTTTTTGTTGTTCTGTAATTAAGGCCTTGCGTTCTTCGTCTGTTATTTTTTTAGGGGTTTGTTGCGGGTTATTTAAATCAGGCTGACCACCATCAACCCAGGCGGTATACCAAATGCTACCAACGGTTATAACCGATGCTCGTATTCTTCTTTCTACTTGGTTATCTAGCATATTGTGGTAGGCTTCGCTGTATTCTTTAGAATAAACTTTTATCATGGCTTGGCCACGCTGCTCGTTACTGTATTTTCTATCACTGCCGAAAGTACTATTCAGTTTTCTCTCAAAATCAAGTACACTGTCTTTTGCGGCATAACTTCCTTCGCTTGCAGCCCAAGCAGCCATTTGCACGTTATCAATATATTTTGCACGCCCTACAAAAAAATCGTACTTATCACTAAATAATTCAGGCAGGCGACTTTCCCAAAATCCATGTATGCCGTATTGGTTAGTATTTTGGCCGTTGTAATTTTCTGTTGAGTGCAAAGGCACGTGCGCATCACCAATATAATGACCTATATCAGCCGATATTTTTAGTATACGATCAACGTCTTTGGCTTTAAACGCCTCAGTTAATTTATATTTCATCAAGCTAATATGCCAAGGCACAATGCCGTATGCTTTTAAGGTGTCTTCGGTGTATTTGGCAACTGCATCTTTCCAAAATCTAGGTACAGTATCGATGGGGGTGTTTGCCTCGTAATAGTCTAAATCAATATAATGTCTACAAGCTTCCTCTGGGTCGCTGTATCTGCGCATATCTGCATCTACGGCATGCTCGGTGATGTATTCTATATTGGTTTTATAAAATAACAATAAGGATTCTGGTAATGTAAAAACTGCCAATCGATTAATCATTTTATGGGCGAAAAATCCCCAACTAAAAACAGGAATTACCACACAGCATGTCACTAAAACTAATATTGATTTTCTGATCACTGGTTAGTTGTTTAATCCATTATTCATTTTCGCGGTTCACCGTATTTATGCTAAATGCGGGAACACAGCAGCTCCAATACTCGCAAGGCTCATTGAATGGGTTTGAATAGCGCACGCGTGTACCTTTTTGTATTAAAATAGTTTGTCCGGCTTCAAGTATTACTTCATCACCATCTATTTCAAACAGTTTTTTACCCTTTATTACAATCGTTACTTCATCAAACATGGGAGTTTGATATGGTTCACTCCAATTAGCAGGAGCAATCATATGGGCAATACTGAAATTGGTTTCACCACTACTTGCTAATCCGTAATGTTCTTCAATTAATTTCCCATCAGTAGTTGGCACTATAAATGGATTTTTTTGTTTGATGTATGGCATAATTTAATGACTATCTATTTTACTTTTTTTCGCCTGTTTCTTTCATAATCTTCAAAAACAAAATCGCCCAAACCATTTAGGCTGCTGTAAAAAGCCTTCCCATTATTGGTTTGCGTAAATTCTTGCACAAATTGTTGTAGGTATGGGTCACTAGCAATCATAAATGTAGTGATGCTTATACCTAACCTACGACATTGCGCGGCTTGATTTAATGTTTTGTTGATGATTTTCCTGTCTAACCCGAAGCTGTTTTTATAATATCCTGCACCCTCTTTTAAACAAGTTGGTTTACCGTCAGTAATCATAAAAATTTGTTTGTTTGGGTTTTTTCTTCTCCGTAATAAATCCATTGCTAACTCAAGCCCGGCATATGTATTGGTATGATAAGGACCTACTTGTAAATAAGGCAAGTCTTTCACTTCAATTGGCCAAGCATCATTCCCAAAAACAATGATATCTAAGGTATCTTTCGGATAACGGGTTTTAATTAATTCAGCCAAAGCCATGGCTACTTTTTTAGCTGGTGTAATTCTGTCCTCACCATACAAAATCATGCTGTGGCTAATATCAATCATCAGTACTGTGCTGGCCTGACTTTTATGGTCCTTTTCTCTTACTTCTAAGTCATTTTCAGTAAGTTGAAACGAATCAATCCCATGATTAATTTGTGCATTTTGGATACTCGTGGTTACATCAATTTGATCGGGTAAATCACCAAAAGTAAATTTCCTAGTATCGGCTGTTGCTTCATCACCCAATCCGTTTTTAGTTGAATGATGATTACCTTTAGGTGTTTTTTTTAGTTTGCCAAATATTTCGTTTAATGCATTTTTTCTGATGCTTTGATTGGTTTTAGATGTAGGTACAGTCATGCTGTCCTGTGGATCATCTTTAATGTAACCTTTGTTTTTTAGGTCTTCAATAAAATTACCCATGCCATATGAGTTATCGGTAATTTTATGCTTTTTATCCAACTCATTCATCCAGTCCAGTGTTTCTGCAACATCACCATTTGTGTATTGCATCAATTGTAAAAACAACTTTAGCAATTCGTCAAATTTACTGCCTTGTGGTGAAGGAGTGTACTTATGAAAAATGTGACCTAGCATGGTGTAAAATTAAGTTTTCTGTTTCATAATAAACAATAAATCGTGTCAATTGATTTGGTGTGCTAAATGTTTACAAAAAAGACATACTAAAACTATTACTTGGTGTTATGTTTGTCACCTCTTCAAAACTATGTTCAGATTACTATTTATTTTATCGGCCATGTTAATTGGCCAAAGTAGCTTTGCCCAAAAAAAGTTGTGCATTGCATTTTACAATCAAGAAAATTTGTTCGATACCATTGATGATCCAAACAAAAACGACAACGAATTTTTGCCTTCGGCTAAAAAGGTTTGGAATACAGAGAAGTACATCAATAAAATTGACCACATGGCTAAAGTTATTTCGAGTATGAATGAACAACGAGCACCCGATATTATTGGAATGTGTGAAGTTGAGAATGACGCTGTTTTGAAAGATATTGCAGCCGAAAAACAACTTAAAAATGCCAATTACCAGACGGTACAAATAGAAGGGCCTGATGAACGTAGTATAGACAATGGCCTATTGTTTAAAGCGTCATTATTTAAACTTATTCATTCAAAAGCCATAGCAGTTCATTTGCCAAATACCAAAACCCGCGATATTTTATTGGTACGTTTGGAGGCCAAAAACAAATCCCAATTAGTGGTGTTGGTTAATCACTTTCCATCGCGAATTGGTGGTGAAGAAGCCAGTGAATCGAAACGTATTGTGGCAGCCCAAGTTTTAAGAGGTATTTGTGATAGTTTATATAATATCAACCCACAAGAAAATATTGTTATTATGGGTGATTTTAATGATGAGCCAACCAACCGTAGCATGGATAGTGTATTGCGCGCAAGGGCAAACGAATACGATCTTAATAATGGTAATTTATTTAATGCAATGTATGAGTTAAAGCAAAACAATGAGGGCTCTCATTATTATAAAGGTCATTTTAGTATGTTAGACCAAATTATACTGAGCAGCAGCATGACCAATTGTACTGGAGCAATTTGTTATGATAAAAGTTCGGCAAACATTTATAAACAAACATGGATGGTAGAGGCTGAAGGCAAATATAAAGGAGCCCCTTTACGCACATTTATTGGCGAAAAATATACAAATGGATATAGCGATCATTTACCAGTTTACATTATGGTTACGTTAAAGAAGAAATAAAAAGGGTATAAACTTAATAAGCGGGGAAGGAGCAACATGTTCTTTCTCCGTTTTGTGTTTTAGTGTTAGTGAGATTCATTATTTTGTATTTGTGGGGTATCTAAAACTAACCCACAAGATGCTTAATGGTTATTGCTAAGCCATCAATTTAGGCTTTCGTTTGTCAGAATTTAGATATTTTGAAAGGATTATTTTGAGGCATAGTATAAATCAAACTTCGCTCCACGTTACTAGCGGGCAATGCCAGTAACAGTTGTGGGTTGCAATAAAAAAGCCCCGCAAATTGCGAGGCTTTCAAAATGTTTTAACACCTGGTTAAATGTGCATCCTGGTTTTCTTGAACATCAATTGATCTTGCGACTCTGCGTGATCAGGATCAGGTACACAGCAATCTACCGGGCATACAGCAGCACATTGTGGTTCTTCATGGAAACCCACACACTCTGTACATTTACCTGTTACAATAAAGTATGTATCGTCTGATTTCGGAGCAAAGCGCTTAGTTGTATCAATCGTTTCACCATCAACTTCAATTGTTCCGGTTAACGTATTCCCATCTGACCAAGCCCATTCAGCACCACTTTCGTAAATTGCATTATTAGGACATTCAGGTTCGCATGCACCGCAGTTGATGCATTCGTCAGTAATCATTATTGCCATAAGTCTTCTTTATTTTCTGTTGTTATAACAAATGCAAAATAAGTTTTGTTGCTTTGCATTAAAAAATATAATTGTTCTAAATAACGATGAATTTTCAACACACCATACAAATAGTGTCCCAATTGGGTGCTTTTTTAAAACAAGAAGCAGCCTCAGATAATCCTGTTTTTATTCGCGCAAGCCAACAAAACCCTTGGTTCACAAACGAGTATGTAAAGAAAGCACTTGGCGCATGGGGTAGCGAACTAACTAAAGAAAATTTAAACAATTGGTTAATTAGTTATCAGAATATCCCACAACCTCAACCCAAAAAAGTGGTGGTAATTATGGCGGGTAACATCCCTTTGGTTGGTTTGCATGATTTATTATCGGTTTTGTTATGTGGCCATAAGGTAATTGTTAAACTATCTAGCGATGATACAGTGCTTATGAAATGGGTCATTGAAAACTTAGTTCGTTTGGCTCCTGAGTTAAGTACAGAAATAGAAATTACTGAAGAACGCTTGCCAAAAGATTTTGACGCTGTAATAGCAACGGGTAGCAATAATACCAATCGTTATTTCGCATATTATTTTAAAAATAAATCTTCATTATTTCGCAAATCACGAACCAGCGTTGCAGTATTAACAGGTAATGAAACGCCAGAGGACCTATATAAATTGGGCGAAGATATTTTTACCTTTTTTGGTTTGGGATGCCGCAACGTGTCAAAAATTTATCTGCCAGAAGGTTACAATATCGCTACATTTTATGAAGGTATAGCGGACTTTTATGAGCACATTAACCATCATAAATATGCCAATAACTACACTTACCACAAGGCTATTTTATTGATGAATTTAACAAAGCATTTTGATAATAACTTCTTATTGTTGAAGGAGGATAGCGCAATTGCTTCTCCACTTGGTGTAATGTTTTATGAGCACTATTCCGATATCAACGAATTGGCGCAAACACTGGCATTACAAAAAGAAAACATACAATGTGTGGTGAGTAAAGTCGCGATTAATAATAGTTTACCTTTAGGTAAAGCACAACAACCTGAACTAACTGATTATGCAGATGGCGTAGACACAGTTATGTTTTTAATGGAGATATAGTATTTTATTGTTTAAGATACCTTTTAATTCAATGCGTTTTTCTGCTATTCTTGTTTGTAAAATAGATGCATAAAAACAAAATGAGGTAAACTGATGCAAGCAAGGAAGATGAAAAATGATGGAAGTATTGTTTTTACTTGATTTGGTTCCTTAATATTTAATAAAATGCAAGTGATTAAAATTAAAAATGCCCCTATTGTGTGTGGCAGCGCCTTTTTATAAAGGCCAAATGAATTTACTTTCAATTGATGCTGTAAATGCGACCACGCATTTAAACTGTGTTGGCAAATAAAATATATGGAGAATGCGATTAATAGGTTAGTAAATGCTCCAACTATAAGTAATGTTACAAGGGCATAAATACTTAATTTATTGGTGCTAATTGCAAGTATCGATAAATAAAAAATGGCCAATAGAGCAGTTGGAATTGCATATTTAGCTAAAAGTTCCTCATGCAATTTAACAAATTCCAATCCCTTAATATTTATGATAATAGCTATTGATTCTTGAATATGAGTGAGTATAATAAATACTAGAATAGAAGCACCTAACATCAATGCCTTTAAATATGTTGATACGGCTGTAACTGTTAAATTTATTTCTTGAAGTTCTGATTCTCCAAAATGAAAGGATGAATAAACAATAAAAATTAAAAGTGATAGGGAAGGGAAGAATTGCCACATAAAGTAGTACACAATTATTGTTGTTAGGTACTTCACTATAAACATGGAGGGCGATTTCTTACTGCTAGAAATGGTTAAATGATCTAATGCTCCATGTGGAATTCCAACCCAAAGCAAGCCTAATACAATAATTATATAGCTGTAATATAACGCTATTGTTGGGTTGTATTGTTTTATGATGAAGTATAGCAGTAATATTAAAGCAGTAATTAGATATCTTAAGAAATTGTGTTTAACCGCATACACCAGTAAAGATTTAATGAATGGTGCCAATGGCAGTGATTTGAATATTTTAATCTCTTGCAATAGTGATGTCTGTTCATCTAAGAACAAAAAGATTGTCTTTACATTTTGGGTTAAAAAAAGTTTGGTGAATATTCTTTTGCCTTGATTAGGCCAATAAAGCAATATAATAAGGAGTAATGTGTCGTAAAATCTGAATCGCTTTTTTACCTTAAGGGAAAGGGTATTTAGGTCCTTACAGTTTGTATTGATGAATTCTTTTTTTACCATCTCGGCAAAGCGAAACATGTTTTTAAATCCATATCCCGTACTAGGTTTAATCAAATTAGCGTTGGTGCCTGTTTTTAAAATGCCGCTGTAAATGGCGGGTTGATGCAAATGAGTAGTCATTGGAATACAACCTATTTCTTCATCAATTATTTCGTAGTTCCCAACCTTGTTTTGTAGTGCTTCGCTCAGTACTTCTTTTGCATAGTCAATATCAATTTTTTTTGCGCCAAAACGAGTTAGTTCAACTAAAGCTTCATTACCAGAATAAGGTAGTGTATAAATAAATTGCGTGAAGTTGTTTTGGTCTACATTGAAGTTCATCATCTCAAATGTGTTTTCCTGAAATAAATCGTGATCACATTTTATTCTGACTCCATAAAACGATTGGTGTAAGTGAATAGCGCGAGTGTAAGGAGTTTCTTTTTTGGGTGGTGCACTGTCAAAAAGATAATAGGTACAGAAATTACCATGAGCGGTTTTAATGGTATAAATATCCTTGTTGCTACATACCTCATTTGTGGAGCAATTGAAAATGGGAATATTTGCTTTTAATAACCTTTCACGCACATAATTATACAAATCAATACTTCTTATCAAATAATATGGTTGATCGGATATATTTTGTTTTTGACCACCGTTTATTACCACATTGTTATAATAACGATTTATGATTGGTTTAAGATCAATAACTATTGGGTCATTTGGATGGGCCCAAAAACAATAAGTTTTATCATTTATGATTTTAAGTGATGGTTCGATTACGGCAATTTTTTTATTCCGTAAAAGATTGTCTTTTAAGAGTGCCAAGACAATTAGGCTATTACTTGCACCAAGTCCTGAGAATATGTAATCATAAACAATTTCTCCGTTATTAAATTGACTTGGTAATTTCATATCGCTATAAGTGATTGCTAATCTTGATAAAAAAAAAGAGGACGTTCAGTAAACTGAAAAGTCCTCTTTTTAAATGATAATGTAAAATTTAGTCTTCGCTTCTGCTTAAAGCATAGATAACTAAACCAAAACCAATTTTATTGATAGCGTCTGCTATGTTATATACAATGTCCATTGCATGCAACGCAGCTGCTTTGTCTTGAACTAATTTCATTCCAAACAAACCACCTTCTGTACCTAAAATGTAACCAAGTGGGTAAATTGCCCAACCAACTAAAACAAACCAACCTAAAATACGGGTTGCTTTAGCAACTTGTGGACCTGCAGTTTGAGATAAACTTGCTACCTCACCGAACCATACTAAGTAGGCGATGTAGAAATAAGCTGCTCCTGAAATAACGCCCCAAAGTACACTTTGAGTTGGGTCTAAAACTTCTCCGATGTAACCTGTTACCAACATTACTAAAGAAGCAAAAATTAATTTCCAAAGTAAACCGATTTTAGCACCTGCTTTTTTGGTAATTAAATAAAATTCCACACACATCAACGGCACTGTTAAAATCCAATCCACATATCTAAAGAATGTAGGTGAATCACCTGTTTCTAAGTTGTAACCTCTCATGTAGTAGTAATGTACTGCTGCAATAAATGTGATAAGTCCAGATACCAATACGGACGTTCTCCATTTTTGAGACGTGTTACTTAACTCGAAAAAGAAAAATACTGAGGCAGCCATCATGGCCATTGTTCCGATAAAAAACGTAAAAGCTACGTAATTATCACTAGCAATTCTTAAATGTTCCATTTTAAAACAATTAGTTGTAACCTACTCGTATGGCTTTTCGGATTACGCCCCGTTTATTATAGTGGTTTCTGGTCTCCACACCGCTAATATAACAAAAGGTTTTATATATGGTTTGCAATTAGTTTAAATTATCTACATATTTTTCTTTTACTATCACGATTTTCTCAAATATAATTTTAACCTTATATGCATATTTTACTTGCTTTTCAGGTTTTTTTAAAGGTATATAAACCATAAAACTTTATGTACTAAAAGTTATAAAAAATAAAAAAAAAAGACAGTATTTCTTTTCTTGTAGTTGGCGATTTATTGAATAAAAATTAAAAGTTTTCAATTAAATTGTTTTGATAAGTTTCAATTCAGTTAAATGAATATGTAAGGTTTTTTTGGTGCTGTTTTCCTTTTATTTTCTCCTTTTTTATATAACAACTATCTACATAAAAAAATCCGTAATTTATCATGATGATAAACAACGGATTGTTTTTTTAAATTAAAAAGATTAAAACTTTACCATTTTTTTAGTGTGTGAGTTACCGCTCTCTGTGGTTAATAAAATGGTGTAAATACCTTTTGGTAAAGATTGAATGTTAAGTTGATTACCTATCAATTCCGTATTATTAATTACGGGCATTCCATTCATGTTAAATACTGTAACCTTATTGTAATGACTATGGTGAGCATTTGCTATATTAATAATATCAATTGCGGGATTTGGGTATATAGATATGAAATCAGTTATTAAACTAGCTGTTAATCCCACAAAACCTTGTTTGTAAAGGCGTAACCGGGTTAAGTATGTTTTATCTCCATCTTTATGACCTTCAAAATTAGAGTTAAATGCTCCGTAAAACACAACCTCGTTTACATTGCTGGGCGCAACCCAATCAAAAGTCCAACTTAATGAGTCTACTCCATCAACTCCTGCTGTGCGATAGGTAGCGTATTTGTCATTGCCCACCAATTTTGTCTTGGTTGTGTCGGTAATTAACAGGGTACCTAGTAATTCACCATTAATAGCTTGTGGTGAAATAGAAAATCCAAAACGAGTACCTCCAATTTCTGTATTTGTAGCTTTAATCGTGTATCGTTGGCCAGGAACAAATCCTGTTTGTGGAACAGTTGATGTAATCCAACCCTCCACATCAGTAGCTTTTCCACCATGACAAACTGTACAGTTTTTTAAGCTATCTCCCGGAGAGCCAGTATAGCCGGGTTCTGTTCCATCTCGTTTGCCAAACTTAATTCCTGTGAACGAGCCTAAAATCACATAAACTAAAGCGCCTGAAAAGATATAAGGTATTGTTTTTTTCATATGAAGTATTTATCTTTATTCAAATATATTTTTTTTATAGCAAGATTATTTTCTGGTTTATTAAATCTTTACTCTTTACTTATTTTTAGAACTATTGTTGGTGATAAAACCGTTATACAAAGTTTATTATTAATGGGGACTAATATCACATCTCAATATTCCTAGAAATCAAGGTGCATTACTTAATTTTGAATATACAACTACAAATATTAGCAGCAAACATTTAGTTTGGATAAATTATTCTTATATAGAGGTATTATTCGAATTCAATTAGTATCGATCCTTTTTCAACTGCTGTTTTTTCGATAGCATGAATTTTTTTAACCACACCATCTCCAGCCGCTTTTAATATATTTTCCATTTTCATGGCTTCCAACACCAATAGCGGATCTCCTTTTTTAATTACATCGCCTCCTGCGACACTAATGCGTAAAACGAGTCCTGGCATTGGTGCTTTAATACTATTAACCTTATTGGTAGCAAGGTTATCCATGCCCAACTGTTTCAATAAAGCATCAAATTGGTTTTGTAATTCAACCTGGTATTTAATTCCATTTACCACAATACTCATGTTTTTGCCATCTTCTTCTGCAATAGTTAACTCAATAGTTAAAGATTGGTTGTTAATGATGGCGTGGTATTTATTTTCACTTATCATTGTCCAATCAGGGGTAACAGCTTCACCATTAAGTTTAATATGATTAGATTTCATGTCAATTTCAAACTGTAAGTTGTCGTTTACTTTGGCAGTAATCATTTTATTTTATTGTTTAAATTTTTATTGTTTAATTGTAACCCATGATTAACATCAACAAAACATATTTATTGGCTTTAGCATGGATAGTGACAATTACTGCATGCAAAGTAAATAAAAACACTTCAGCATCAAACACTCCAACGCAAAAAAGTGCCATTAATACGGTAACCGTAAGGCCAATAGTTAAAGGACCCTATCGTGAAACGGTAGAACGATATATTGATTTGGAGCACATGAAGCTTGCCGTGAGGTTCAATTATGAAAAACAACAGGTAATTGGAAAGGCTATTTTAACCATTCGACCTTATTTTTATGATTTAAAAACTGTTGAATTAGATGCCCGTGGTTTTGAATTAAAACAAGTGGCATTGCTAAATGATATCGACACACTTACACTAAAGTATAATTACAATGGTGATAAGCTATTGGTGTTTTTGGATAAAACCTATAACCGAAAACAAAGCTTTAAATTATTCATTGATTATGTTGCTAAGCCCAATGAGATAAAAGGGTTGAAGGGTGTTGCCATTAAAGATGATAAAGGACTTTATTTCATAAATCCATTAGGCACAGAAAAGGATAAGCCTAGACAAATTTGGACACAAGGAGAAACACAATCTAATTCTTGTTGGTTCCCGACTATTGATGTACCTAATGAAAAAATAACTCAAGAGTTGGCCATTACTGTTGATGATAAAGACATTACATTAAGTAATGGGGAATTGATGCTGAGTAAAAACAACCCTGATGGAACAAGAACTGATTTTTGGAAACAAAACAAACCGCATGCCCCTTATTTGGTAATGCTTGCTGTTGGGGAGTTTGCTCAGGTTAAAGATTATTGGCGCGATAGCATAGCCGTTGATTATTATGTAGAACCTTCATATAAAAAATATGCTAAAATGGTTTTTGGAAATACACCAGAAATGATGGAAGTTTTTAGTAACAAATTAGGAGTTGATTATCCATGGAACAAATACAGCCAAATTGTGGTGCGCGATTTTGTGAGTGGGGCTATGGAGAATACATCTGCTGTGATTCATTACGATGCGCTTCAACACAATTACCGCGAGCATTTGGATAATCCTCACGAAGACATTATTGCACATGAGTTGTTTCACCATTGGTTTGGAGATTTGGTTACTTGCGAGAGTTGGAGCAATATTCCTTTAAACGAAAGTTTTGCTACTTATGGCGAATACATTTGGCAAGAAAACAAGTACAGTTTAATGGAAGCCGACTGTGAGTTTAATACTAATCTAAGAGCTTACCTTAATCAAAAAAATAAGCATAAGATTGAACCTATACGTTACCATTATGGTAGCCGCGATGATATGTTTGATGTGGTGAGTTACCAGAAGGGAAGTTTGATTTTACATATGTTGCGCAAGCAAATTGGTGATGAAGCGTTTTTTGAATCATTAAAATTATACCTAACAAAAAATGCCTATAAAACGGTGGAGTTAGCTGATTTACGAATTGCTTTTGAGGAAGTAACAGGTAAAGATTTAAACTGGTTTTTTAACCAATGGTTTTTAAAGTCGGGCCACCCTATACTTGATTTCAAGTATGAATACAATGATACCAAACAAACCGTAAAATTAACCATTACACAAAAGCAAGACAGTATTTTTGGTATATATAAATTACCCATTAAAGTAGATCTATATACGAACAACGGCATTAAAAAAGAGAACATTACCGTAGTGGATAAACTACAAACATTTGAGTTTACAGCCGACTCCAGAATTAAGTTTGTAAATGTTGATGCCGATAAGGCTTTGTTAGCACTTGTTCAAGACAACAAACTTTCTAGCGAATACAAAGCAGCAATTATGGAAACGCCACTTTTTATGGATAAACACTATGCTGTAAATGCATGGTTAGATAACTTAGGTGATAGCATTACAGCAGTTGATGTAGAGATTATTAACTACCTATTAAGTCACGAATTCTGGGGAGTGCGAGATATGGGATTAAGTGCAGTAGAAAAGCTACATCCTACAAAGCGTGTGTTGTTTGATGCAAAACTTGTGGAGTTGGCAGTTAATGACGAGAAATCAGCAACCCGTGCAGAAGCAGTTGCTTTATTGGCTCAAAATAATCCAGCTAAACATTTATCGGTATATCAAAAGTCCATTAATGATTCAGCATACAGTGTTGTTGGTGCGGGATTACAAGCCATTGCAGATGTTGATTCTGTTTTGGTTAAAGAATACATCCGCAATTATACTGGGGTTAATAATGCTAAATTACAGTTAACCATTGCGAGTATTTTAGCCGATTATTCAAATACGGATGAAGTAAGTTATTTTGAAAGTTGGTTAGGTAAATTAGGGTTTCTTCGATTCGCATTTATGAATCAATATATTCAGTACTTACAAATGGCAGATAAAGTGGTTCAACAAAAAGCCATTCTAGGCCTAACTAATTTTTATAAATTAACTACCGATAAAGGCATGAAAAACCTAATGCCAACATGGATTAACTACATGCAAGCACCATGGAAAGACAGGCTATTCAAGTTAGAAGAGCAGAGACAAAAAGCCAAAAAAGACGAAACCAAATTAAAATTGGTTGACGAGCAAATGTTGGAGGTAAAGATGATGATTGACGCTTACCAAAGCATCATAAAATAAAAGGAATAATTGGAGTGAGCTGGACAGAGAAAACGGAAATTTTTGTAAAACAAGAACTTCAACATGCAGAAGGAGGCCATGATTGGTGGCATATTTACAGGGTTTGGCAAAATGCTAAAACCATTGCACAAGCAGAAAATGTTGATGTTTTGGTGGTAGAATTAGCTGCCTTACTGCATGATATAGCGGATTCTAAGTTTTATGATGGTGATGAAAATATTGGCCCGAATAAGGCACATCAATTTTTAAAAGAAATTGGTGTACCTATTGATGTGATTGTGCATGTGGTTAACATCATCAGGTATATGTCGTTTAAACAAACGTTTGGTGAAGCAGCATTTTCATCACAAGAAATGCGGGTGGTACAGGATGCCGACAGGTTAGATGCAATTGGCGCAATAGGAATAGCCCGAACATTTAATTATGGGGGTTTTAAAAACAGATTGATTTATCATCCGGACATTAAACCCCAACATTATGCGGATATTGAATCGTATAAAAATAACGCAGCACCAACCATCAATCATTTTTACGAAAAGTTATTGTTGTTAAAGGATACGATGCATACTTCAACTGGCAAGCAACTGGCAGAAAACCGACATGCTTTTATGGAGCAATTTTTAGCTCAGTTTTATAAAGAGTGGGAGGGGATTAGTTAACTTTTTTAAGGGCATAGTTATCTAATTTTAGTAAATTTAAGTACACTGTTTGGTAGCTGTTGCTTTCTTTATATCTAATAAAATTAAATCTAGTACCTAGTGCAGGTATGTTTTTATCAGCCAATTTATCCATCAACTTTTTACCATTTTGATTCAAAGCATTCGTAAATAGTAACATTTGGTCGTAACCTTTTATAGCAGCTTCAGTGGGTTCGGTGCTAAAACGTTCTCGGTATTTAACCACAAATTGTTTTACTTCATCATGGGTATAATCTGCATAAAACGGACTAAACACCGATAGGTTAAAACGTTGGTATAAGGTATAATCTACATTCTTAAAATCAAACCATTGCATTAAACCGTAGGTTGTTAATTTATAAGTGGTTGAGGTATCGCCCATATTTCTTAGGGTGCCATTAACTGAACTTTCTTGTATAGCAGCAACCACTATGTGATTTGCATATAAATCAGACGTGTATAATTTTAAGTCGAGTGTAGGGTTATATTCCAATACCCTTAAGCGCAATTTTTTATTTGCAGCTATGGTTTTAAATGCTTGTCCTATACTTTTACCAACTGTAGATTTGTCGTATACAACAATAATATTCGCTGCGGTGTCTGAGGTTAATATTTGTTTTAAAATAATACCAGCGTAAACAGGTAAATCAGGGTTTGCCGATATCCAATAAGGATCATCCATTTTTATTTTACTAAATGTCATTAAAGGCGAAAAGTGGTATACTTCATTTTTTTTGCAAAACTGAGACAAGACTTGATTTCCTCCCTGGCGAACCGGACCTAAAATAAGCTCACTTTCTTTAAATGCAATTGTTTGCATAATACTCAGCATTGTTAGGCTATCATTTTCCGTATCGAATACATTCAATTTTAACTTTACACCTGCTCGTTCAAGCGAGTCTAATGCGATAAGTCCACCTTGATAGTATTCTCTGCAAATGTTACCCAACTCTGCATCCTTACAATTAGGGTTTGCAAGGATTTGTTTACTGCAGAATGGTAACAGTAGACTTACATTATTGGCTTTTTTATTTTGTGCCGATAACTGAAATAAAGCAAATGTAAATATTAACGCAACAACGATGTGTTTCATCAAAATAATTTATAAATGGGTAATTAATAATGCAATGATCAAACTAAAGGTACTATTCTTTAATTGTTAATACCCAAGCCTCAGGGTTTTCGGTAGATTTGATGCTATCCAACAAACGTAAAGCTTCCTCGCGTGAGCCTAATTTGCCGAAACTAACACGGTTACAATTAATTTTTTTATTTAAAAGCAATTGCGCGTCAAATCCTTTAGATTTGAGTATGTTACAGTATTTACGGGCATTGGCTTCCTTACAAAATACACCACCAATAACATGGAAAGAAAGGGTGGCAATATTATTTTCTGCAATTACAACTTCGCTTCTGGTATCCGCAATAACAACAGGGTTTACTTCAAGTTCTGGTGGTGAAATTTGAACGGCTTCAGCTTCTATTAAATTGCCATCTTGGTTAAAGGTATAATCACCAAATTTGGGCGCACTTTTACTACTGTAAGCAAATGCTTCTGCTATGTTTAATGTGGTGCTTGCATAAAGCAAAGAACTGTCAGTTAAATTGATAATTGGTTTTTCCAATATTGGTTGTTCAGGGACTTTAGTTGCAATGGTAGCCTTCGGAATATGATTAACCTGTGGTGGTTCAGGATTAATACTAGATGACGGTTGATTTTCGCTAGCCATCAATGAATCAAACCAAGAATGTAAACCAGTTGTACTCATTTTAGTACCACCAATTAAGTCGGTATTAATTAAGAAAATATAGGCATTTAAAAGTAACATTACCACCAAAACAGCTGTTAATGCTTTTAGCGCGATATTTTTTGCACGTTGTTTTTTGCCAATCGGTGCTGTGTTTTTTCTGTCTTTAAATAAGCGTGTTCGTTTGGTACCTATTGCCAGATCAATTACTGGTGTTGCTTGTAAAGGCATTAAACCAAAAGACGCGTACAAATAGGTATTATGCTTATTAGGTAAAAATACATAATTGGCTTCAGCATTTAGTCGGAAGATACCAAAAGCATCAATTTCGATCTGATTAACCAGTTCTAATTTGTTTTTAAACTCGGTTATAATGTCATCAATAGCTTTCAAGGCATCGCTGTAAGTTAAACCATTGTTTTGAGCTACAGTTTGTACCAGAAGCCCATCATTACTTTTTAAGTTTTGGTTAAACATTACCCTGCGGGCAGGCGGGGTTATAATATGCGATACTTGGTCTATTCGCGCATTTTCGGGATTACACACAAATCCGCCAAAGTTCGGCATAATCACACAATCGTGCTTAAGCAACAACTCTTTAACGCTGTTCCAGATGGTTTGTGATGTAATTTGCCCTAACATATTTAACTGCAAAATATGAAGCCTGCCTCAGTTAAACAAACTCGAAGGTAATTTTTAATGTAAATGCGCCTATTATCAGAAGGTTACACTTAAACCACCTAAAATATTAAACCCATAAACCTTGTGATCGTACCAACGCTGATACTGGTTATTGGTTAAGTTGTTCATTATTAGGAATAAACCTACGTTTTTGGTGTAGTGATAGTCAATACTTAGGTTTAAGTCCGTTATGGCGTTCAAATTAAATTCTTTCTTTTCTGTAAGTTCAATTGATTTACGTTTATTCATTGTATAAACATCAGCGCGAATAATAAACTTATTGCCAATGTTGTATAAAAGACTTGTACGTGTGGTAAAAGTTGGTCGGCTAAATGGTTGGGTAATTTGTAGTGAATAAGCATAATAATTCATCACAAAATTTAAATGAAACTTTTCTCCAAACTCGTGGTTTAGTTCTGCTTTGATGTTGCTTAAACCAGCATTAGTGGAGTCAAAAATAGTGGTTTGTCCGCTCGATATACTATCAAATCCGTAAAACAATAAGTTACGCATTGTGGCATGCGAAAACTGTAACATGAAACTGGTTTGTCCGCTAATTTCGCCTTTAAATCCACCATAAATTTCAAATTTATTCTCCGTATTTAACAATGAAAAATTACTGATAAATGGATTTTCGTTCACTAATCCGCGATAAGTTGTACGGTTTAGTTTACCTGTAATACCTGCATAAGCCGTAATTGTTTTTGGCGTAATTTGATAAGCAGCTTCTGCTTTAGGGAAAAAGAAAAAATCAAGGTTTGATCCTAGACTATCTTTGTAGAAAGTAGAATTAAATCCAATTTTGATAAATGCTTTTTGGAATGTTAAGGTATACTCAGGGTTGATATCAACAAATACTCTGTTTTTTTCGTAAAATTTCGTTTTGGTATTGTTGGTATTCACACCGATGCCAACATCAAGCGGGTTACCATTAATACGTTTCGAGAAATTTCCGTTTAGTTTAAAATCATTTTCAATACTTCCATTATCATCTATAAAGTTGTAAAAGTTAGCGTCTAAATTAAACTTCAATTTAGCAGTATCTTTAATAATATTAGTATAACCAGCATGTACATCCAAAACTGCGTATTGCCTGCGTAAATCACTCTTTTTAAAGTCGATGGTTTGTGGTTGGTAGCCGTAAAAATGTATTACATTCCTGTTAAACGCTACATCGGTTGTTACAGCACCTTTGTCCATAAAACGTTTGCCCCAAAGTTTAAGCGCATTGTTACTAAATGCACGATTATCATCGGGGTTTGCGCTAAAATGTTTTACATATACACCAGCTTGCGAAGTTTTATTTCTTACAGTGGTTAAGTAGGCTTCCATGATGGGCGAACTATAATTACCATAGCCTAACCTGAAGAAATTATTTTTAAGTTTTGGTAATAATGCAGTTCCCATTGCAAGTGGTTTAATGGTATAAATGGTTGGGTCGGCATTAAGCTTTACAACAGGCAATGTATAATCTAATTTAGGAGACTTTACTTCTGGCACTTCTGGATTCGGGTTACTTGGTATTTTTATGATATCGGTAAGTGTTGGCTTAAAATCTTTTATCACATCAAACTCGTTGTTGAGCAATGTATCTTGAGCAAAGCCTGCATTTACTAGAAGGATTAACGCAAGTGCTGATATCGTTTTTTTCATACTCATGCTGTTTTAAATAATGTATTGATTGTTGATGAGTTGGTGATTATAATTTTTCTATTTCTTTTTCTGTAACTACAGGAGTTTTAGGTTTCCCTAATTCTTCCTCTGCAATAATTTGTTTTAACTTGTCAATTGCTGCGGTTTTGTTAATTCCATCGTCAAGGTTTTCAATTAAACTCTGTAAGGTAGCTTTAGCTTGGAAATTGTCTTTTTGAGCGTGATAAATTTCAGCTAAAAGTAAAAAGGCCTTCTCATACCATTTGTTGTAGCTGGCATATTTTTCTGATATTTCAAATATTGTTTTTTTGCTGCCGTTGAAGTCTTTTTTAATTTTTTGAATAAATGCCACATGGTATTTAGCTTCTGCGGCATAAACGTTTTTAGTTTCTTTTATTAAATAATTCCAACCTACCAATGCGCTGTCGTATTGGTTAGTGCCCATATAAAACCGTGCAATGTTTAAATTAGCATCTAATAATCCATCTTTTGTACTTAAACCTGAGTTGGCATATTTAAATGAATACATAGCTGCACTATCTATTGAGAAAGCCGACATGGTTGTTTTCATCATACCAGTAACTGCAACTTGTAAATTTTCCCTACCACTTGCAATTCGTTCTAATGCACTATAATATTCAAATGCTTTACGCCATTGTTTCTTGCTATAGCAGAGTGCGGCTGTTTGACGCGTGGCGCGTTCTGTAAAGTCATTGCGATTTTGGTTGGCTACATATTCATAGCAAACCAATGCTTCATCCATATTCTTTAATTTGAAATCACACTCAGCTTTGTAATAGTTGGCTTTTAAAATAAAGAATCCACCGCCAAAACGATTGATGTAAGAGCCAAATAATTTACTAGCTTTTACACAGTCACCATTTTTATATTGATTAAAAGCCGCCTCATAACTAATACTATCTTGGTAAGTAGGTGAAACTACCACACATGATGCTGATTTAATAAAATCAAGGTATTCGTCAGTTTCACCTTTGTTTATGTAAATGTTTTTAACCACAGCAAGTGCTTCTCTTGCCTCATCTGTATTACAATAATCTGTAGCTAAGATTTTAAACGTAGCCAATGCTTCGTTGTCATCACCATTGTTGTAATAGGCTAAACCTTTATACTGTATGGCTTTTCTGATGTACATACTTCGCGGATAGTTTTTAATGATGTTGTCAAATCCGTTTACTGCTGCAGTATAGTTTTCTGTTTGAAGATTTACGTTTGCAATTTCAAATAGCGCATCATCAATATATGGAGATTTTTTATAGTTGTTGATGATGTTTTGAAGGGCATTGATTTTATCTGTAGGCTTACTTAATAGCCCATAAATCATAGCTTTTTGGTATAAGGCATAATCGCTACCATTCAATTTTTTTGCAACAATCATTTCGTAATGATCTATTGCGCGGTTATATTCTTTGGTTACAAAGTAACAATCGGCTACACGCATGGCTGCATCAGTATATAATTCAGGGCTATTTTGCGCATGGCTACTTTCTAAAAACTTTTTAAAGTTGGCAACACCATCTGCATAATTTTCTAGTTTTATATTACAATATCCTAAGTTATAAAATGCTAACGGATAGAACCGAGTAAATTTTACTTCATTTTCATATTTCAAAAACGATTTGTAATGAGATTCAGATTCTTTGAACTGACCTTGTTTGTAGTGCATTTCTGCTTGCCAGAAATACGATAATGCGTATAGTTTTTTATCATTATCTATCGTTTGCGATTTGATAAAAAATTCGGCTGCAACTGGGTAATTATTGTTTAAATACTGCTCTTCAGCGAAGTAATACAATACACGTTGGTATGCCTCTTTGTTGTCTTGGGTAGGTTTTTTTATACTTTCTATAACGGCAATGGCTTGTTTATAGTTACGCGTACTCATCAATAAATCACCTAAAACACCGCGAGCTTCATCAATGTATTGACTCTCGGGGTAATCGTTTACAAACTTCACAAAGTCTTTTAATGCATCTACTTGGTTTAACTCGTAACTAATTTTGGCATAATTAAATAATGCCAACTCAGTAATATGCTGATCAAATTTTAGTTTGTATGCTCTATCGAAAGCTAATCTAGCAGCAGGTTTTTTATCTGTTTTGATGTAACACTCTGCAAGGTGAAAGTGTGCAAATTGTGAAGTGGTATCTTGTTTATCCGTAATGCGTATAAACTGCTCAATAGCTTTATCGTATTTGTCCGTTTTAAAATAAGCATAGCCCAAGCGATATATATCTTTACTGCTTAATTGTATGGGTGGATTTGCATTGTAAGTCTCTAGGTAAGGAATTGCTTTCGCGTACTCATTTAAATTAAAATAACTTTGACCAATAATACCCGCTACATCATCAGCAACATCTTTATTGTTTATACTATCGGCAAAAGCCACAACTTGTTTATACTGTTTAAGCGTAAACAATATTTGAGCGATGTATACTTGCGATAATGGACCAAATATTTTACTGCTTTTTATGCGGTTAAAATGGGTTAATGCTTCATCATAGTTACCATCTTTGTAAACGACATATCCATAATAATAATTTGCAGGGTCGTAGTATTTATTTTTTTTATCTTTGATATTCTTAAACGACAATTTACTTTCGGTAAATTTATCCGTTTTAAAATAGCCGTAACCCTTTATAAACCAATATTCATCAGCCTCTTCGTTGGTTAAACTCAATGCATCTACTTGTTCTAAATACTGTACTGCTCGTTTGTTGTCTTTTGATCGGTAAAAATATCTACCTAACTGAAAGTAAGCTAACTTTGCTTTCGGATTCTCAGGAAAGTTCTGATAAACGTAACTGAGTTTCGCTATGGCATCTGCATTAAATAATTCCATGGCGCAAACTCCAGAATAGTAGGATGCGTTTATCACACTTTCTCTATCAGTACTTTGTGTTATGTATTGGTCAAATAATTGCTGAGCCGCCGCGTATTTCTCTTTGTAAAATAGCTCGTAAGCTTCTTTGTACGTTTTGTAACGGTGTTCGTTTTGTAACGTTTGTTGTGCTTTGGCAACATGCGAAAAGCCAATTAATATCAAAAGGTATAAAATGCTTTTTAACTTCATAACGTTTAATCTCAAATATGATTAACGCCACCGAATCTAAAAGCTATACCAATTTTAGAAGGAATAATTTATCCCCACAGTGGGAATAATAGGCAACTGATTGATCCGTGTAAAGCGAGCTCTGTCGAAATAGAAAATGTTATCGCGGTTGTAGACGTTGGTAGCAGCCGCTGTAAATGTCATAGTTTGATTTTTCTGGAGAGTCAGTTTTTTAGACAGTGACACATCCATGCGGTGGAAACTTGGTAAACGACCATTGTTAATGTCTGTATAATACACACCAATATTTCCATTTTGCGTTAAAGGATTGCCAGTGGCTCCTGTATTTAACTTTTCATAAAATCCTTGTGTTTGTGTAAATGGAAATCCTGAACCAAAATTCCAACGCGTGTTCAAATTCCAAGAACGTTTTTTATCAAAGCTATATGTGGCTACAATGTTAACATTGTGTCGTCTGTCAAAATGTGGAGAGTAAGTTCGTTTACCATCAAAACGTTCAACATAAGTTAAACTGTAAACAGCCCACAAATACAATTTCTTAAATTCGTATTTATATTTAAAATCCATACCGTAAGAACTTCCAATTTCAATGGCAAAATCATTACGTTGGTATTCTGGTTTGGTAAGGTCGTTCTCATCGTAAAGTTTATCTCTGTTAATGTTTGTTAACTGAGTAAAATCTTTATAAAAACCTTCAATATTAATTTCTTGGTGTTGGCCTAAATCCAACTCAATACCTGCACCATAATGCCAAGCTCTTTGTAAAGCGCTATTTACATTTTGTCCATTAAACTTACGGGGTAAGTTTTCAGGCCCTGATAAGAAACCGTAGAATAAATTCACTACATCTTGGTCGTTAACTGCTGCAATTAAATTTTGTGTGTAAAATCCTCCAGCAGCTTTTAGTCTTATTTTTTCTGTAACATTATATTTTGCAGCCAATCTAGGTTCGGCAGTAGACTCAGAAAGTGAAGCATAGTTTTGAACGCGCAGTCCGGGCTCAAGTACCAATCTGCCCCAGTTTTTTTTGTAGCGAATATAACCGCTTAACTCTGTTGTAAACTCTTCTTGCTTTAGTTGTCTGCCATATAAGTTGGTATAATTATAATCCGTGCTAAAACCGTTCATCTCTATTCCGTATTTAACATCGTCTTTGCCAATAAAGTAGCTGAAGTTAACATTGATATTAAAACCATTAATACTACTTTCACGAGGTTTTCCATCAGCCTCAGTTTGGTTCATTTTATATTGAGAATATCCAACTGCGCCATTAATTACAGTGGAGCCTTCGGGTATGATGTAAAAATTAGCTCCACCACCACTTGATTTCCAATTGTATTGTGTTTGCGGATAATCTACTTTGTCTCTGAAGTCGAAACCAAACAAGTTAATCTTAGATCCGCTTGAACTAATGAAACTGGCCTTCGCGTACAAATCGCTGAAGCTAAATGGTAAACCGTCAAGGCCTGCATAGCTATATAGTAAAGGCGCTGTTTTATTCAGGTAAGAGTTTTTGTATGAAATAATGTATGATGCTGAAGCACCCCCTTCCGTAAATTTGCTAATAGGTCCTTCAAATAATATTTTAGAACTTATAGGACTTGCAGACACCTTGCCTCCAAAGCGGGTTTTGTTTCCTTCACGCGTATTTACATCAATAATAGCACCTATTCTTCCGCCATATTGTGCACCAAATCCACCAGCATATACATCAGCACTTCTAATTACATCTGCATCAAATACACTAAACAGACCTATTGAGTGGAATGGATTATATATAATCATGCCATCTAAAAGTACCTTATTATGCACTGGCGTTCCTCCTCTAATATAAAGCTGTCCGCCTTGGTCACCACTAAAAACAACACCTGGAAGTACTTGAAGATACTGTGCCAGATCAGGTTCACCTCCAAATGCAGGTAATTGTTTTAACTCTTTTTGTGTAATTGTATTTACAGATATTTTGACATCATTCCGCGCTTTTTGTCTGTCACCAACAATGGTAGCTTCTTCCATTTGTAACGCAGCAGGTATCGCATAAAGATTTTGAGTGGTAATTTTCCCTGCTGTAATAGTAATTTTTGCAACAGCCATATCGTAGCCTATTACTGCGCATTTAATAGTGTAAGTACCTTCTTCTATTTTACTTAATGCATAAAAACCATTAATGTCTGTTTGTTTTCCCGTCATTAACTCCTGAATAAACACTGTGGTAAATATCAAGGGTTCACCAGTTTTTTTATCGAATACAAAACCCCTTACTTCACCAGTTTGTGCTAGTGCTGAGGTAATTGTTAATAGGCAAATTGCTGCCAATGTGTAAATATGTTTTATCACTTTTGATGTATAATCTATAATTTTTACAAGAATACTAATTTTAATAAGACTCTCACAAATAAAAAAGGTTCTGTTCAATATTGGTATGCATAAGCTAAAGCACTTGTTTAGCGTTTATTAAATATTATTTTTGCGGGTATTGCACCATAGTATATGAATAAAACAACATTAAGTCTAATCCTGTTTTTTTGTCTATCAGTAATTTTGTTTGATGCTTCTGCTCAGCAAAAAAACATTTCCATGCAAAATATATCGGAAGTAAAGGTTGATGAGTTGAGTGATGATCAAATTAGGCAATTTATGGCTGAGTTTAAAACGTCAGGATACAGTATTAATCAGGTTGAGCAAATTGCCATGCAGCGAAAGATGCCTGCTGGCGAAGTTCAAAAACTAAAATTGCGCATTGAAAAAATTGAGTCGAAGTTAGGCATTACAAGTGTTAGTGTGTCGCAAAATCTTGATAGAAATTACAGTGAGGATGGAGAAAAAGTAACTGATAAAAGTGAAAATCTATTTCAAGTATTAGAGAAAAAAGTTTTTGGTGCAGAGTTGTTTAGCAATAAGAACTTAACATTTGAACCCAACTTGAAAATTGCTACTCCACTAAATTATCAACTAGGTCCAGATGATGAATTGATTGTTGATGTTTATGGTTACAGTGAAGTTACTCACCGTTTAAAAGTTACTCCAGAAGGCTACATAAGAATACCATTAATAGGCCCAGTTCAGGTATCGGGCTTGCCAATAGAACAAGCCAGGAGAAAAATAACCAGTCAATTAAGCACTATATATTCAGGTATTGCAAGTGGCAATACATCCGTTAGTATAACGCTAGGGTCAATAAGAAGTATTAAAGTAAATATTTTGGGCGAGGTAAATATGCCGGGGACCTATACTTTGCCTTCATTAGCGACTGTGTTTAATGGGCTATATGCTAGTGGTGGACCAAATAAAAATGGATCTTTTAGGAATATTAAAGTAATAAGAGGAGGAAGAACTGTTGCCGTTGTTGATGTTTATGAGTTTTTAGTGAAAGCTGAAATTAAAGGAAATATCCGTTTAATGGATCAGGATATCATAAAAGTGGGTTCATATGAGAATAGGGTTGAATTAAAAGGAGAGGTTAAACGACCTGCTTATTACGAAGTAACCCAAAATGAAACACTAAAAGATGTAATTGGATTTGCTGGTGGGTTTAGTGATGTAGCTTATAAAGATAGGATTAAGGTAACGAGAAATACCAATAAAGAACGCAGTGTTGCTGATGTCCCTAACGACATGTTTGGGATGTTTAATCCTAAATCTGGGGATATTTTTGATATCGGAAAAATCATTGACAGATATGAGAACCGTGTAGAAATTAAAGGAGCTGTTTTTCGCCCCGGAATCTATGCAATAGAAGATGGTTTAACACTTTCTAAATTGATTAAAAAGGCTGACGGATTAAAAGAAGATGCCTTCACTTCAAGAGCAATTATATACCGATTAAAGGCTGATAATAGTTCAGAAGTAATTAGCTTTGATGTAATTGAGGCTTTAAACGGGAAGAATGATATAACATTAAAACGGGAGGATTTAATTGAGATCAATTCGAAATTGGCACTCAGGGAAGAGTATATTATTTCTATTTTGGGAGAAGTACTTAAACCGGGTAAATATCCCTTTGCAGAAAAAGCTCGAGTAGAAGATTTGATTATTGCAGCAGGTGGGCTAAAGGAAAATGCATCTAGAAAAAAAATCGAAATTGCACGTAGGTTCAAAACCGATGGAACCACTGTTGAAACCAATGCGGCTAAAATTATTACTTATGAGGTTAGTGATGATCTGAAAACTAACCAAGAGGTGTATTTAATGCCATACGATATCATTACTATTTATGCGATTCCAGGTTACTCGCAGCAAAAAAATATTCTGATTGAAGGAGAGGTTAATTATCCCGGGCAATATACTATTTCGAGCAAAGCTGAAAGAATCTCTGACTTAATTAAACGTTGTGGTGGAACAACCCAATTTGCTTTTACAGACGGTGCCGTTCTGATTAGAACAAGAAAGTTGACAGAGGCCGACAAAATAATTAGAGCGCAAAAAATAGATGCCTTGGTAAAACAAACAAAGGATACAAGCAGGCTCCAAGAAATAATAGAAAACGAAGTGGGAAACCTCACATCAATTGTGGGAATAAACCTGACTAAAATTCTATCTAAGCCAGGTGGAAAAGCAGATTTATTGCTTGAAGATGGAGATTTGATAAATGTACCCAATACCAAACAAACTGTTAAAGTTGGTGGTGAGGTTTTATATCCTGTGCGCATACCTTACCAAAACTTTAAAAGTTTTAGAAGCTACATTCAGGGTTCAGGAGGATTTACTCAAAGTGCCTTAAAAACAAGGAGTTATGTGGTATATGCAAACGGATCGGCCAAATCAACGAAAAACTTTTTGGTGTTCAAATGCTATCCAAAAGTATTACCAGGATCGGAAATTATTATTCCTGCTAAGGAAGAGCGCAAAAAGTTAACTGCAGTTGAAATTGTGAGTATGACAGCCAGTTTAACAACATTGGCGGTAATTGTTATATCCTTGTTGAAGTAAATAATATAGAAAGCATTAGAAGTAGATTATATAACTGAAAAGTGAATTAAAATGAATTCAAATAGCCAAGAATTAAGTTTATCTGAAGTTGCCTTATTATTAAAGTCATTAATAATGAAGCTGCTTGCTAAATGGAAGTTATTATTTTCACTTGGTTTACTTGGAGGTATTTTAGGGTTTTCGTATGCTTCTCTCCAGTCTCCAACTTATTTTGGTCGCCTAAGTTTTATGATTAATGAAAATGAAGTAGGAATACCCAGTTCTCTGTCTTCATTGGCCGGATTAGCAGGAATAGGAGGGGGTTCAGGTGGAGCTAGTGATGATAAAATATTGTTTATGGCCAATAGCCGGTTTATTTTATCAAGCACATTATTAAATAAAGCGGTATTAAACGGTCGAGAAGATCTTCTGGTAAATCATTACATTGATATTTATGAAATGAAGGACGGTTTTTCTGCCGACACTGCTTTAATTGGATTTTCATATGTTAAGAATAGTAAAAATGGGGATTTAAACTATCAAGAAAACAAGGTTATAGACAAAATTATTGGAAACATTGTTGAAGGGAAAAACCTTATTATCATATCAAAAAAGAAATCAGGGTTGGTGGCACAAAGTGCTGGAATAATATTGTTTGAATTTAAAAGTATTTCAGAAGACTTGTCTTATCATTTTATTCATTCACTTTATGATGAGTTAAGTAGTTATTACATAAATAAAACAGTACAGCGTCAATCAAAGAATTATTCACTAATAAGGCATAGGGCCGACTCATTAAAAATGGTTCTAGAGGGAAGAGAAGGAGATGGAGCAATGTTTTTAGATAGGAATATAAATCCTGTTAAAATGCAAATGAGGGTCATGGGAGAACGTATCAGGAAAGAAGTTGAGATATTGAATATAATGTATGCGGAGGTATTGAAAAATCTAGAGATTGCCAAGTTTACACTAGAAAGTCAGACTCCGAGTTTAACTTTAATTGATTCGCCTACAATCCCGTTAGAGAAAAAAAAGCTATCTCGTTTAAAATCTGCAATTTTTGGGGCACTCCTATTAGGGCTATTCACATCATTTTATATTGTTATCCGTTCCAATCAGAAGGAATCATCTAACATTGGCAAATAGTATAGGAAGTGCAACTAAGTGGGCTTTAATTGGCCAATTTACAAAGCTTTTTTTAAGGTTTGGTGTAAATATTTTATTAGCTAAAGTTATTGCCCCAAGTGAATTTGGACTGGTTGGCATGGTTACTGTGTTTATTACTATTTTTAATGTGGTGAGTGAATTGGGTTTGGTGGCCAGTATCATTCAAAAAAATGAAGTGAGTGAAGAAGAACTTTCGTCCGTATTTTGGGTGAATGTAATATTGGGTGTTTTTGCCGCGATTGTTTTATTCTCAATTTCTTCTTTTATAGCAGACTTTTACCACAAAGAAGAGCTAAGTTTAATAATCAAAGTTTTATCTATTAACTTTATTACAAGCTCATTTATTATAACTCACAATGCCCTTTTAGCTAAATCGTTAAATTTTAAAGCTATTGAATTGTATAGTACAATTGCAACCATCATCTCTTCTTGCGTTTCAATTTATATGGCTTTTTCTGGTTTTGGCGTGTGGGCACTTGTGTCACAGCAAATAATTAATGTTAACCTCACTGTTGCCTTAACGTGGTTTTTTAATAAATGGAGGCCATTATTCAGTTTTAATATTCGTAGTATTAAAGAAATGTTACGATTTGGCTTCAAAGTTTTTTTATCCTCTATTTTAAATACGGTTTTCAGTAGCATTGATGTGCTAATTATAGGTCGTTACTTCTCCTCCTCAGTAGTGGGTATATACAGTTACGCACAGATGCTTGTTAATACCCCAGTCGCAAATTTTTCGAGTGCATTTGTTAGGGTCTTATTTCCTGTACTGTCTAATTTGCAGGATAACGATCAGTTAATGAAAATTACATACAAAAAGGTTATTAGCGTTGTTAATGTTGTTATTATACCTGTTATGGTTACTGTATACATTTTTGCTGAACCAATTGTTCAGGTTTTATTTAATGAAAAATGGATTGGCCTTGCAGATTACATTAAGTATTTTGCCCTCATTGGTATGATATATCCTATTAGTGCCATTAACATAAATATTATTCTGGCTAAAGGTCAGGCAGGTGAGTTTTTGAAACTTGAGATTTATAAAAAGGTAATTTTGGTGGTTGGTGTTTTAATTGGAATTAACTTTGGAATTACGGGTATACTAAGGGGTATATTGGCATCTTCTATCGCTTCACTTTTGTTAAATATGTATTTTTCTAGCAAGGCTTCAAGCTATAAAATTTATGAGCAGGTGGTTGATCAAATTCCGTTGTTACTAATTAGTGCGTGTTATTTTATTTCATTGCTGGCAGCCGACTATTTTTTATCAAAGCATTTTGGCGATATACCTAGGGTTATAATTAGCTTAGTAATTAGTATACCTCTTTTTTACTTACTTTTGTCTAGATTTTTACCAAATACCAAAGAAGAGTTTTTTAGATTTTTGAAAATAAAATCACATCATTAACCAAATGAGTATAAATGTAACCCAAACTTTTTTTCCTCCTATTGAAGAATACCAATCTCAAATCCAACGAATTTGGGACAACCGTTGGCTAACAAATCGTGGCGAGTTGGTGTTGGAACTTGAAGAGAAATTAAAAGCACATCTTGCTATACCTAACATTATAATAACCAATAACGGTACAATTCCATTACAGATAGCTTTAAAAATTTTAGGAGGTAAAGGTGAAATAATAACAACTCCGTTTAGCTACGTAGCAACTATGGCAGCCATTATTTGGGAAGACTGTAAGCCTGTTTTTGTAGATATTGATGAAGACCATTGGACCATTGATGAGTCGAAAATTGAAAGTGCAATAACACCTAATACTACTGCAATATTGGCCACTCATGTATTCGGAAATCCTTGTAATGTATTAGCTATCGAGTTAATTGCAAAGAAGCATAATCTTAAAGTAATTTATGATGCGGCTCATGCTTTCGGGATTAAATATATGGATAAATCAATCTTCGAATATGGTGATGTAAGCACTTGTAGTTTTCATGCTACCAAAATTTTCCATACCGGAGAGGGCGGTGCCATGTTTACTAAGAATAATGAATTACACCATAAGCTCTACTACAGCCACAACTTTGGTCATAATGGTCCACTTGCATTTCATGGCTTAGG
Source organism: Bacteroidota bacterium (assembly GCA_947491825.1). Classification (GTDB taxonomy): domain Bacteria; phylum Bacteroidota; class Bacteroidia; order UKL13-3; family UKL13-3; genus UBA6183. The sequence goes on along the minus strand of CANLLM010000003.1, from coordinate 21,249 downwards.
AATAAATGGTAAAATATCTGAGTTGCAAGCAGCCATGGGTTTAGCTGTTTTTCCTTATTTAGAAGAAATATTTAAAGAAAGAAAACGGGTGTGTGAATTTTACAATGCTCATTTAGATCTCAAACTAATAAGTACTCTTAAAATAAGAGAAGGGACTGATTGGAACTATAGCTATTACCCGGTTATTTTTAAATCAGAAGACATGTTATTAAAGGTACAAACAGCTCTAAATAAAGAAAACATCATTCCAAGACGATATTTCTATCCTTCTTTAAACACAGTGCCATACTCCAACGGAAAAGTAATGCCTATTAGCGAGCATATTGCTGCCCGTATTTTATGCCTTCCGCTCTATACTACCCTGACTGAAAGTGAATTGAATAAGATTGTCTCAATTATTAATAATAATTTATGCTAATTATTGGCGCAGGAGGTTTTGCTAAAGAATTATTAGAAACGTTTCATGCTAAAAATGAAACGGATAATCTTGTATTTTTCGATGAAACAATCACATCAAATGATAAATTATTTACCCAATTTAATCTATTAAAAACTGAAGACGAGGTAAGGCAATATTTCAAAGTTCATGGAAATCAATTTACCATAGGAATAGGAAATCCAATTCTAAGGAATAAAATGCTGAATAGATTTGAAAAACTCGGTGGAAAGATAGAAACGACTATTTCACCTCTAGCAGAAATTGGTTCTTATGATGTAAAAATTGGTATTGGTTGCAATATTTTGCAGAAAGCAATTCTATCAAATAGTTGCCATCTTGGAGTGGGTTGTATTGTTTATTATAATGCCATAATCACACATGATTGCTTAATTGGTAATTTTGTTGAAATATCTCCTGCAGCAAATATTCTTGGAAAGGTTACAATTGGTGATTATACGAGAATAGGCGCTAACGCAACTATTTTACCTAAAGTTACCATTGGAAAAAATGTAATTGTAGCTGCCGGTGCAGTAGTTACTGAAGATGTTCCTGACTTTACCATGGTGGCAGGTGTTCCTGCTGTGGTGAAAAAACAATTATCCCAATAAAAAGATAGCATGTCAGATATACCTTTAGTAAGTGTGTGCATGATAACTTACAATCATGGTAGCTATATTGAGCAAGCTATTTTAAGTGTTATAAACCAGCATGTAAATTTTGAATTGGAATTGGTTATTGGTGAGGATTGTTCGAGTGACGACACACGTGAAAAATGCAAGAATCTTGCGATTAAATATCCTCAAATTATAAGATTGTTGGAGAATCCTACACAAATGGGTATGATACAAAATTTCCAAATGACTTATGCCTCTTGCCGTGGTAAATACATTGCCATCCTTGAAGGGGATGATTTTTGGATTAATCTTGATAAACTTCAAATGCAATTTGATTATATGGAGTCTAACCAAGATATAGCAGCTTGTTTTACCAACCTCAATGTTTTAGATGAGTTTAATTCAGGGGCAATTTATCCTTTCTATGAGACAGGTAAACAGCCAGAGGCTATTTCTACATTAAGCGATATTCTGAGAAATAACTTTATTGCCACACTAACCGTTTTTTACAGGAAAAATTTGGTTAACTCAATTCCTGATTGGTTTAATGGCCTAAAAATGGGAGATTGGCCACTACATATCTTATTCGCTCAACAGGGAGAATTGGCTTTTATAGATGTGGTTACTGCCACATACAGAAAACATGGAGGTGGAGTTAATTCAGGAGCAGACCTCGAAACTAAATTCACTACCTATTTAGATAGTTTGAAAACAATAGAAAAGAACATTCCTACATCAAACCGTAAAGTATTTAGAAAAACCATCTATGAATACTTACGTGTGCTTGTTGGTATTCAAGTTAAAAAAGGCAGACCGGATAAAGCGCTTAGTACAATTTCTAAATATGCATTTAAACTTTAAGCAGGGAATGGTAAAGCAATTCGTGTTTGGTTACAAAAGTATCCACGCTAAAATTACCCATCAGTTTTTGTGATTCATGACTTAGTTGTTGTCTCAATTCTTCATCATTAACCAACTTAACAATAGCATCTCGGTAACCCAATACATCTTTTGGCTCAACCAATACTCCCCACTTATTAATTTCTAGAAATTGGTGCGCTTCAATATCTGACGCGATACAACATACATTAGCATTCAAATACTCTAATACAGAAAGTGGAAGTCCCTCATATTCTGATGCGGAAATCGCAATTTGAGAATGAATCAAAACATCATAAATATTGTGTGTGTAGCCCATGAAAAAAGTTTGTTCAGAAACATTTAATTCGCCAGCCAATTGTTCAAGATATGTTCGTTGATTGCCATCACCGCATATTAAAAGCCTCCAAGTGTTATCATTTAATTTCGATTTGGCCTCTGCCCAAGCTTTAATAATTAGATCTACATTTTTTTCTTCAGACAAGCGCCCAAGGAAGATGATGTTTTTATTTCTATTGGTTATTTCGGGAGGCGTGCTTTTAGGTTTTGAAACAGCATTACAAATAACTTCCAATTTTTGCTCACGAATATTGATTGAATTCGCCATAATTGTTTTAATATAAGGGGCAACAACCACAACTTTTTTACCCAGAAAATTGAACCCTCTATCTAAATATTTGTATAGTAAAAATAGCCGATTGCCCGCCTTAAAGTTATGATATAATGGTATTGGAGTTAAATTAAAAGAGGAGTGTAATGTGGTGAGTAGGGGTGATGATGATATTAAGGAAACTATCCAAACATAAATGGCTGATAACCCAAATGTGTGATTGTGAACCAAGTCAAATTTTTTAATTAGCTTAATATTATTGAAAAAGTTAAAAAGAAGGCTTCCAGTGTTTTGATGGTGTTTAATGTTTGTTTTAAATACCTCAGAACTAACGTGAGGTTGATAAAGAAAAAGAATTTCAGCATTGTGGCCTTTTAAGGTCATTTCCTCTGCAAGCTTAAAAACTACTTGCTCTACTCCACCGATAATTGGGGTTCTAAGAATAAACAGTATTTTCATTTTAAAATTATACAATCATCAACAAACATAGGTTCTTTATTTATATTAATTCAAGATTCAGCGGTTATTTCAACTAATGATTGTTTGAGTATATTGTATTCATTTATTACATTCGCTCATTAATGATTCGCTTACTCATCATCATAGCAACGTTTTTTTATTTTTACACGCCCGAATTAGTGTTTTTGCCTGTATCGCTTAGGGTTGTATTGGGGTGTATGGGTATAGCCTTGTTTATAACGGAGGAAACTTCGAAATTTCTGAAATACAATTCCGATAAAATGATCAATATTGGATTGGTTAAAACAAGTTTAAGTTTTCTGGCAATTATTATATCATCATTTGTTTTCGGCTTAATTAATGGTGTATTTGATGGTGCATTTGTTAACGGCTTGTTTGTTAAAATTGTCATGCTGTTTGGGGCTTCTTATCTCATATTTAAACTTTTAAAATGGTCTAGAATTGAAATTTCACCCATTACTCCACTTAATTTAATTGTTACGGTTACAACCATTCAATGTTTGGTTTCAGTCATGATGTTTGCCTCTCCAACAATTAAACTTTTTTTTGACAGCATTGTCAAGGCATCAGATAATCCAACAATGCTGAGTTTGCTCTCAAAGAATGTAACCTCATATAGGATTCTTGGTTTTGGAACTTCATTTTTTGGTGCAGGCCTTGAGGTTACCTTTTGCCTACTTACAATTGTTGCCCTTATTAGAGGTGGTGGACCATTAAGTAAATATACCTTTTGGTGGTATATGATTGCGTTTATAGTAAATACCTCGGTAGGTATTTTAATGGCGCGAACTACTTTTATAGGCCTTGGAATTAGTTTGGCTTTTTTATTTTATCCATTTCACAAAAGTGAATCAGCAAAACAATTTTCAAAGGTTATGCTGTTAATCTTGGTTGGGATGGCTGTTTTTGTGCTACTCAACCTGTCAAATCCTAACTATGGTGCACTTATGTTTGCATTTGAAGCACTTATTAACCTACAGTCTGGTAATGGACTTACTACGGATTCAAGCGAGGATTTGAAAACAATGTATTTATGGCCTAATGAATTTAGAACTTATCTATTGGGTAATGGGTTGATGAATGACCCTGAGAGCCCTGGTCAATATTATATGGGTACAGATGTTGGTTATTTAAGGTTGATTTATTTTGGCGGAATCCCCTTTGCTATACTTTGGTTTTGGGTGCAATTAAACCTGCTACTTAATACGGTAAAAAATATGCCAAACATCAGCAGTATTTATTTGCCACTTTCTTTTGCTGTTACCTTTTTTCTTTTAGTTGCCAATGGAAAAGGATTGTCAGATTATTTCCCGCATTTGATTTTTATTTATTGCGCATCTTTTTTTGTGCTAACCACCAATGAAAATAAGGAGGTAGTTAATGCTTAAGACAGTTAGTGTAATTGTGCCTTGTTATAACGTGGGCGCCTTCGTTCGTAAAACAATACCAACTTTATTAAATCAAACTTATCAGTGTTTAGAAATTATACTCATTGATGATGGTTCTACCGACAATACGTTTGAGGTATTAGAAGAACTTTCGTTCATAGATTCCCGTATTCTTTTAGTAAAAAATGACCATAACCTAGGATTAATTAAGACACTTAACAACGCATTAAGCTTATCAACAGGAGATTATGTTGCAAGATTTGATGCTGATGATTATTTGACTCCAGATAGAATTAACAATCAAATAAACGTGGTAGAGCAAGACCCTTCAGTTGATTTAGTTACCACTTTTTCTGATTATTATGATTACAAAGGCAGGTACCACAGTTTTGTTGAGACTTTTATGGGTACCGGAAATTTTTCAGCAACATTTATTGGTTTATTTGAAACACCGCTATTGCATGCTGGTTTGTTAATTAAGGCCAACATCATTAAACAAATTGGATACAATGAAAGTGAAATTGCTCATCACATTGAGGATTATGTACTTTTCATGAATCTACTCTGCAGCGGAAAAAAGTTAGTGGTACTAACCGAAAAACAAAACAGGTATCATTACACAAGAAACTTTACAAGTGTTTCAAACAAAAATAAAGAGTTGCAGAACGAGCATGTAATTGCATACTCAGCTTTAATATTAAAAGATATTTTAAATATTGAGCTAGATAATACAACCCATAGACAGATAGAACTAAGGAACTTTTCTGATTGGAGCTACGCAAATTTAGTTAAAGGCATATCCGCTTTAAAAGGCATTAAAAAAGAATATGTAGCTAAGTACAGCAATGAGATTTCCAATCAAGATAAAAAGGAAATACAAACCTGGGTAGCATTGCGGACATTAAAAATGATAGTAATTACCTTTTTACATGTCTCAATAATTGCAAAAGCATCTGTATTATATGCCTTATTTAGAGAGATTGCTATATTTACCGAGTTAAGAGCATATAGGAGTATTTTTAATCGAGTTATAGGACAATTAAACAACCTCAGGTGAAATTCTAATGATTAATTTATTAATAATAAATTCTACACTTCAGCGCTCGGGTGTTACAAACGTAATTTATAACCTTTGCAAATTTTTAGATAAAAGTAAGGTTAATATCACAATTATAACTCTATCTAAAGAACCATCAGATTCAAGGATAACTGATTTCGAATCAATTGGTGTTAAAGTAGTTTGCTTTAATAAATCTCGACTATCTGGGATAGTTGTTGGTTATCAGCAGTCATTTAAGAACTTCTTGCTTAATAGTCCACAAGATGTTGTCCATACATTTAGCTACAGAGGAACCGCCCTTGCATCAAAGTATTTAAGGCAAATTAAAAGGGTAGTTACTTTAGAGGCTAACTTAAAAGATAACTACTCTGACACATATGGTAAAGCATTGGGCAGTTATATTGCATCAAAAGAATTAGCAGGATTTAAAACTGCAGATTGTAAAGTAGTTTGTTCTCAAACACTATTTAATCACTACCATTATTTGGCTCCTGATTTGGTGGTACAAAACGGTGCTGATGAAACGGTATTTTACCCTGTTTCAGAAACGGAAAAGAAAGGACTCAGAGTTAAAAACAAACTTCCATTAGATAAAAAAATCTACATATCTGTAGGTAGCTTAATACCTAGAAAAGATCCGAATACAATTTTTATTGCATACTTATTGGCTAAGTTACCTAATTCCATATTGTTGTTTTTAGGCAGTGGTCCGCTTAATATGAACAACAATGGGAATGATAATGTGATATTTAAAGGAAACGTATTAAATGTAGACGAGTACCTTAAATGCGCTGATGTTTTCGTGTCGGCTTCGCATTCTGAGGGACTTCCCAATACGGTGCTTGAAGCAGCATTGTCAGGACTAACATGTGTAGTTTCCGATATACCACAACACCATGATGTATTTCATCATTCGGAAGCAAATGGAGTTCACTTTTTCCCTGTAAAAGGTGAAAATAAATTAGCTCAATTGTTAACAGATATTGTTCCAAATAAGTTTAAATACGATTGTCAGACAGCAACTAATATGGCAATGCAGTATCTAAATTGTTACACTAATTTACTTAATTAAACAAAATGAAAGTATTAGTATCTCTTGTAACCTACAATCATACTCCAGCCGAATTAGAGCAAATAATTCAACAACTATCAAATTCAATGGATGTTGCAGAGATCTTGCTGATCGATAATTCTGAAAAGCAAAATTTAAATTCATTATTGGATTTTACTAAATTGAATTATCATTTTGCGGGAAGTAACTTGGGATACGGAAAAGCGCATAACATAGGCATACATAAAAGTATCATCAATAATGTGCCATACCATTTGGTTATTAATCCTGATATACTGGTAAATCAGGAAGTGATTAAAGAACTTGTTATGTTTATGGACAACAATGCTGATGTAGGTCTTGTTATGCCTCAGATTAGATATAGAGACGATTCATTGCAATACCTTTGTAAGAAATTGCCGACACCTTTTGATTTAATAGGTAGACGTTTTATTCCGGGTCCATTAAAAAATATATTCCAAGAAGCATTAGATTCATACGAGTTAAAACATAAAGACTACAACCAACAAATGGATGTTCCTAATCTTTCAGGGTGTTTTATGTTTATGCGAACAAGTGTATTGGCTAAAATAGGCGGGTTTGATGAGCGGTATTTTATGTATTTGGAAGACACTGATTTATGCAGAAGGATTGGTAGCGTTACCCGCACATTATATTATCCTAAGGTTAATGTAATTCATGGTTATGCCAAAGATTCTTATAAGAGTTTTAAACTATTGAAGTATCACATACAATCTGCTATAGCTTATTTTAATAAATGGGGGTGGTTTTTCGACCAATACCGTAAGCAAAAAAATAAAGATATTTAGTGTGATTCAAATAACCATCATAACAGTTGTGTTAGATAATATGGCCTTTATTAAAGATGCCATAGAAAGTGTGGTGTGCCAAAAAAATGCCAACATTCAATACATTATTATTGATGGAGGATCTAATGATGGTAGCTTAGAAATAATAAATTCTTTTGGCGATAAAATTTCAATAGTTATTAGCGAGCCCGATGAAGGTATTTATGATGCCATGAACAAAGGACTTGCTCTTGCAACTGGGGATATGATTGGGTTTTTAAATGCAGACGATTTTTACGCCCATAGCCAAGTTATTGAAAAAGTAGTTGAGCGTTTTAATACAGAGCAATGTGATGCATTGTATGCCGATTTGGATTATGTCAGCAGATCAGATAAAAATAAAATTGTTCGTAAATGGCGATCAGGTATTTTTGATAAAAAACGATTTGTAAAAGGATGGATGCCGCCTCATCCCACATTTTTTGTACTTAAAGAAGTATATCAGAAATTTGGCGGTTTTAATAAACAACTGCACATGGCTGCCGATTACGAATTGATGTTGCGATTCTGTTACTTTAATAATATAAAAGTTACGTATTTGCAAGAGGTTATCATAAAGATGCGCCTTGGTGGTCAAAGTAATAGGAGCTTTAAAAATAGGGTTAAAGCCAATATACAAGACCGTAATGCTTGGGTGATGAATGGGGTTAATCCCAAATGGTACACACTTTTACTAAAGCCACTTTCTAAAATAAAGCAATACTTTTTGTAATCGATTTTTTACTGCCATGTTTAGTCTATAATGTGTAAATTAGCCGCATTATACTAATTGTAAGAAAAAAGTCGTTTAGCACATATGCCTTTTAAAATATTACGTTTTATACTCCTTATGCCTGTTTTGTTTTTAGCTCATGTTTCAATGGCACAACAATATGGTTTCGAGTGGATTAAAACATACCAACCATATTATAAAATCTTAGTAGGTAAAACAGCTACTTATCGTATTGGGTACACTGCATTGCAAAATGCGGGTGTTAATATTTCAGGCATCAACCCAAAACGCATGCAACTTTTTTACCAGGGCAAGGAAGTACCTATTTACGTTGCAGGCGAAGCAGATAATGTGTTTAATAACAATGATTTTATAGAATTTGTTGGCTTTAAAAATACAGGTAAAATTGATCAAGAGTTATATGATAATGTGAGTTGGCAACCCAACGTTTTTAATGGTTTATTTACCGATACCTCTGCATATTTTTTAACCATATTGCCTGATACTACTTTACATGTACCGCTGCGCTTTGTGCAAGAAAATGATTTTGATTTCACCGGATTGCAGCCCGAATTGTATTTTAATGATACCGTTGTTATAGCGCCTGCCGAAGAGTATTTAGATGGTCCAGATTTGATGAATGCCAGTGAAAAGTATGTTAGTTCTGAATACCAAGATGGCGAAGGTTGGGCGAGTGAGCGAATTGGATGGTTTAACCCGCGTACATTTTTAATGAATACCCCTGCTTTATACCCAGGTGGTCCTGCACCCACAATTGAGTTAAAAGTTATTGGAGGGTCTAATGCCCAATATACAGGCCGATACAACCATCATATACAAATAGGATTAAGCAATGATAACAGTTCCTTTACAACCATAGTTGATCAAACATATACAGGTTATGATGATTTAATATTTAATCCATCTATTTCTGCCACTAACATTGGTAACAATACTTACCTTAGGGTAAGCGCAATTAATGATTTATCTGTGCCATCAGATTTTAATTGTTTGTCTTATGCGTTCCTTTCTTATCCACGAGCTTATAATTTGGCAAATGGAAATCAAAAATTATTTGAGGTTACCCACCAGCGTGGTGGCACAAAATCATACTTGCAAATAACCAACGTAGCCATTAATGCTGGAAACGCTTATGCTTATGACTTAACATCGAATAAGCGTATTCGTACAATATTGACTAGTGGAACATCAGAGTTTGTGGTCAATAATGACGGCCGCGCTCACCTGGTATGGTTATTTGATAGCAGCCAGACAATTAATATTAACAATATAAAATCGGTTCAATTCCCTTCAATAAATCCGTCATTAAACTACGGGTACATTATTGTTAGTCATCCAGTTTTAGAACCTGCTGCAAATAATTACAAAGATTATAGGTCGCAAAAGTTTACTACACTTAAAGTATATAGCGAACAACTTTATGATTACTATTTTTTCGGTAATCAACACCCGCTTGCTATCCGCAGATTGATGAAGCACTTGATAAATGAGCAAAGTGTAACTCCAAGTTATTTGTTAATGGCTGGTAGGGGATATCAAAATGATAAGGCTCGTTTCTATAGTATTTCATCGCAGAATCCAGTAACATATTACAATAAAAATTTAGTTCCTGCAATAGGAGTTCCTGGTGCAGATGCACTGTTTAGTTTTAATATTAAAGGAAATGGATTTTATGCCGAAGTGCCAACAGGGCGAGTGCCTGCATCAAATAACCTTGAATTACAGAATTACCTAAATAAAGTAATTGCCTATGAAAATAATATGGATAGCATACAGCCTTGGCGTAAAAATGTGTTACACGTCAGTGGCGGTTCAAAAGAAAGCGAACAATCTTATTTTAGGTCGATATTGAGTTATAACGAAGGGATAATAAAAGGCGAAAATATAGGTGCAAAAGTTTCTGTTTACGGTAAATCAACCAACTCTCCTACACAAGATGATTTGAAAGAAAGAATCGTTGCAGAACAAAATGCGGGTGTTAACTTGGTTTCATTTTTGGGTCATGCATCATTAACCATCCTCGATGTTGATATGGGTAATGTAGATGATTTGAACAATACCAATAAGTATCCGCTTTATTATTTCAGTGGTTGTAATGTAGGTAATGCTACAGAGGTAGATCCACAAACTAGTGGCGGAATAAATGCTAAAAATTATATATGCTCAGCCAACAAGGGAGCTATAGGTTGGTTGGCACACTCTAATTTTACCTTCGATGGTTTTTTACCTCCTCTGGTAAATAATTTTTATGCCCAATATACCCAAGTTAACTATGGTGCCTCTGTTGGTAAAATCATGTACGAGGTAACAAAAATGTTGTCTAACAACAATGTAACTACCAAGTCACACAACTTGCAATGGGTGCTTCAAGGAGATCCTTCAGTTGTTATTTACAGCCCGTCAGCTCCCGATTACACTATAGGTAGCAGTGATGTATTTGTAAAGAACTCGAGCTTATCTATTCAAGACGAGTTTATAGATTTAGGATTTGTGGTAAATAATTATGCTAAAACTTCTGTCGATTCTTTTTCGGTAAGTATAAGTAGGCGGTTGCCCAATAATCAGTTAATTACCTATCAGAGCATTCGTTGCGGCAGGGTGTTAAATAAAGATACTTTTCATTTAAGGGTTGAAACATTAGGTGAGTTGGCGCTAGGCAATAATATTTTTGAGTTTAGGGTAGATGCCAATAATGAAGTACAAGAATTGTTTGAAAATAACAACACATCTACTAATACTATATTTATACCAGGTAACGGATGCTTAATCTTGTATCCTCAAGTTGATGGTGTTGTTGGTACGGATACTGTTTGGCTAACGGTTCAGAATAATAATGTAGCCAATACCCAAAATGAGTTTATTATTGAGGTGGACCTTGAACCAAGTTTTACAACACCACAAAAAATCAAGAGTGGGGCAGTAAGAGGAGGGTCGTTTTTGCAATGGCCATTTAAACATGGAGCAGCAGATACCACCACTTTTTATTGGAGGGCTAGGTTAAATTTAACTGAACAACAAGGTGGACGCTGGGTTAATGGGGTATTTACTTTTATACCTGGTCATGAAGATGCATGGATGCAACGTACTTTTGCACGTGTAATAGACTTAACCCAATCAAACCTAATACAAATTGATAGCCTAAATAAAAAAATTGATTTTAGCGATAACTCTGCGGTAATAGATGTTAGAGCAAATAGAATTGCACATGGTGCAAGGGGGTTATTTTATGAAGGTGAAAACCAAAATCCTGGATCGTTGAGTTGTATTAGTAATGGTTTTTTTGCTATTGCAATTGATAGACGTACTTTACGTATGTTCATTAATCCACGTTTCCCCATGAATTGTGCGAATGTAATTAACAACAATAGTAACGCAAACCTACGTAAGTTGTTTTATTATGGATTTCCTAATTCACCTCAAGGGCAAGTAGATTTTCAGCGGTTTGTTGATTCTTTAGATGCAGGAACTTATGTAGCAATTTGGAGTGTGTATAACAATGGAAATGCCACTTGGTCGCCACAAATGCGTAATGCTTTTGCCAAGTTAGGTTCAATAAAAGTAGCTAATGCAAATAACCCCAATGCAGCGTTTAGTATGGTGGGTATTGCGGGTGCACCAATAGGAAGTATTGCAGAGGATACGTTAAGTTTATTAACAACAGATACAAATGCTGTTGCAAATACAGTTTTGTATGGTAAATGGTTTACTGGTAGTGGAACCAGCAGAATTATTGGTCCTGCTATTAGTTGGAAAAACATTGGATTTAAATTTAATGGCACAGAAAACGATGGTAACGACTACAATAAAGTAAGTATAATAGGGGTGAGCAATAATGGTGTTGACACTTTAATTGTAGATGATGCCGTTGCCGAACAAGACCTGTCATTTATTGATGCTTCTATTTATCCGTATTTAAAGTTAAAGTTTAATTTGTTTGATACCACCTACCGCACACCCGATCAAGTTTATTATTGGACTATAAGATATACCCCTACTCCTGAAGGTACAATTTCTGTCGCAGATGGATTCAACTTTTATGCTGCTAATTTAGACCAAGGCGATTCGCTGAAACTAACATTAGCATTTAAAAACGTTTCTAAAATTGGGTTTGATAGCATACCTGTTTTTATGCGAATCCTAGATCAAAATAGGGTACTTAAATACTCAAAATATAAAAATTTAGGGCAACTATTGCCTGGTGGAATAGTGCGTTTTAGTGACGCTGTATCTACCTATAACCTCAGTGGACAGCATGCTTTGGAGGTGTATTTTAATGAGGGACTACAAAATGAACTTACCAAAGTAAACAACTACTTATTTAAAAGCTTTATTGTTAAAGGTGATAATATTAATCCGCAAATGGATGTGACTTTTGATGGATTCAGAATTATAAATGGAGACTTTGTTTCTCCCTCACCAACCATCAGAATTACCTCTAAAGACGATAGTAAATTTAAGTTGCAAACAGATACCTCTTCGTTTGTAGTATATATGCGCAAACCTTCCGATATAGATTTTGAGCGAATAAATATTTCATCGCCAGAGTTAAGGTTTATTCCAGCAAGCGATCAAAACAATAAAGCAACATTAGAGTATAAGCCAACCTTAAACGAGGAAGGTATATATACCCTTAAAGTCCTTAATAAAGATGCTAGTGGAAACATTGCGGGTAGTGATTTTTATGAGGTTGATTTTAATATGCAAAAAAAATCAACCATTACTAACTTTTTCCCATATCCAAATCCTGCAACTACCAATGTAAAGTTTGTTTTCACGTTAACTGGAGCATCGCCTCCTGATCAACTTTTAATTCGTATCATGACAGTTAGCGGGAAGATTGTAAAAGAGATTAGCAAAGACGAGTTTGGACCTATTAAAATTGGCCAGAATAGGAGCGACTATAGTTGGGATGGCACTGATAATTTTGGAGATAGACTGGCTAACGGAGTTTATTTATATCAGGTATTAACCCGTATAAATGGTTCCACTGTTGAGCATCGACATACCATTGCAGATAACTATTTTGTAGAAAATGTAGGTAAAATTTACCTCATGAAATAATAACAGTTATCAAAGCATTGAATTACATATCGCATGGATCAGCCAAAACAGGTGGTTATCGCCACGAGGTTTTAGTAGGGAAGTATTTGGCCACATCACTTCATATTAATTACGTTGAATGCCGCATAGAAAAAGAGTTTAAAGGCCTAAAGGGTTTTTTATTGCTTTGGAATTATGCGTTTAAACATGCAAATGGAACCATCAATTTAACCGTACAAAGAATTGCATTACCTATTTTATTAATGGGTATCTTCAGACGAAGTAAAACCATTGTTGTATTGCATCATTATGATAGAAAGGAACAGCATAGTTGGTTTTATCATTTTAATATGAAGTTGCTTATTTACTTATTAAAGATTGACATTCATAAGTTAAGGGTAGTTGTAGTGGCTCAATATTGGAAAGACTGGTTGATACAAAGGGGTGTAAAACAATCAAATATTGAGGTAATACCTAATTTGTTTGATGACAAGATTTATGAAGAGGTAAAAACAAAAACCCTAAAGAAACAGCAAATATACTTAGGCCAATTTGGAGCAAAGCAACATCCATTGGTGTTTGAAATTGCGGAGGAACTAACCACACTAGGTTACTATTGTTTTTTTACCACATCACAATCTAATGTGGTAATTGCTCATCAACATTATGAAGTTAAAAAATTGATATTTGATGAATATTTAAAAGAATTAGCAGCAAGTTTGTATACTGTTTGCTTCACATCATTTAACGAGGGCTGGAACAGAACAGCGCATGAAAGTATGTTATTAGGTACACCTGTAATTGGTAATAATGCGGGTGGTCTGGGTCAGTTGCTAAGGGAAGCAAATCAACCCATTATATCAACAAAAGAAGAAGTTGTTGCATTAATTCTGCAAAAACAGAATATTTACATTCCTGATGTGTTTTTAAAGCAATATCATATCAATCAAATTTCGTATTATGCAGAGCCTTTAGTGGCTTATTGCAGCAATGGCTTCAGTTAAACGTAATTTTTTATTTAACATTTTATTGGTGGTAAGTAACATCGTTTTTCCGGTGTTGGTTTTCCCTTATATTGCTCGTATGCTTGGTCCTCAAGGATTAGGTAATGTGCATTTTGCGTTGCAGTTTAGCAAGTATTTTGTAACAATAGCCTCGCTTGGAATTCCTATCTATGGCATGCGTGAGGTTGCTAAAGTTAAAAACAAAAAAGACAAGCTAAATAAATTGGTAAGTGAGCTGCTAGTACTTAATATTATTACTGCTTTTATAAGTACCATTGTATATGCCATAGTTTTATATGCCAGCGGAACACTTCAACAAAATGCTGATTTATTTACAATTGCCGCGCTTCAAGTGCTGTTGGGTTTTTTGGCTATTGATTGGCTGTTTGCAGGTTTGGAAGACTTTAAAATAATCACCATTCGCTCGCTTGTAATAAGGATAATTACCGTGGTTTTTCTTTTGTTATTTGTAAAAGATGAGAGCGATGTTTTTCCTTATCTATTAATTTCTATTTTAAGCATACTTAGTGGGCATTTGTGGAATTTATTTTATGCTTTCACTAAGGTGAATTTCAGTTTTTCCAATCTCAATTTATTTCAGCACTTTCAGCCTATATTTATTATTTTTCTGATGAATGTATGCATAGCCATGTACACCATTTTTGATACAGTTTGGGTTGGTTTTTTAAGCACGGCAGCAGCAGTTGGGATGTATATATCTGCTGTTAAGCTAAGTAAAATTGGTATTCCAATTGTATCGGCATTAGGTACGGTATTGCTGCCAAGAAGCGCACGAACTTTTGCAGCAAATATTCAAAACCCCGCTCATTTACAAACTTCCTTTAACTTTATTGTTGATTTGGCCATACCTATTGGAGTAGGTATGTTTTTATTGGCTCCAGAGTTGCTCTTTGTATTTTCTGGCGATGCATTCGCGGATGCATTAACTGCAATGCGGTTGTTAAGTTTTTTACCTTTGCTTATAGGGCTCAGTAATTTATTTGGTATGCAAATTTTATCTGCTTCTGGAAATGATAAGCTGGTTTTAAAAAGTGTATTTGTTGGGATGCTAGTTAATATTATTTTAAATACTTTTTTGGTTCCAATATTCGCTCATAATGGCGCTGCATTTGCAATTGTTGTAACAGAGGTTATTGTTACGTTCATTACATATTACTTTGCCTATAAAAAGTTTAGTATCAAATTTAATCTGTTAAGAATAAGGAATGATTTTATACTTTGCTTAAGTTTTATTCCTGTTGTTTGGATATGCAAAACCGTGTTCGACATTCCATCATTTATCATTATTGCCAGCTTGTTTTTTTGTACTTTGGTTTATGCGGTTGTTCAATATGTTGTTTTGAAAAATGAATTTATTTATCAGGCCATATCAACCATAAAAAATAAAATAAAATAAAATAATGACCTACGATTACCTAATAGTTGGTGCTGGACTTTATGGGGCAACTTGTGCACATCAATTACATAAAGCAGGTAAGAAATGCCTAGTAATTGATAAACGCATGCATATTGGCGGAAATACCTATTGTAAAGATGTGGGTGGTATTCAGGTTCATCAGTATGGAGCACATATTTTTCATACCAATGATAAACGAATATGGGATTTTGTGAACAGCTTTGTTGCATTTAAACCATTTATAAATTCGCCAAAAGCACAGTATTACAAAGAGGTATACAATATGCCTTTTAACATGAATACCTTTGAGCAACTTTGGGGGGTGAAAACCGTTGAAGAAGCGCAACATAAAATGGCAGAAGAAACAGCGCCTTATATAAAATCAAACCCCGCAAACCTTAAAGAGCAGTCATTAAGCATGGTGGGGCCAACCATTTTCGAGAAGCTAATAAAACATTATACAGAGAAACAATGGGGTAAACCTTGTGATGAATTACCTGCATTTTTAATTAAACGTATACCATTAAGATTCACCTACGATAACAATTACTTCAACGATACTTACCAAGGAATTCCAGTTGGGGGATACAATAAACTTACAGAAGGATTATTGCTTGGTATTGAGGTTAAATTAGGGGTTGATTTTTTGGTAGACATTGCGCATTGGTTAACGATAGCCAATAAGGTAATATACACCGGAAAAATTGATGCTTATTTTGATTATTGTTTGGGTGAGTTACAATACCGATCGTTAAGGTTTGACCATAAAGAAATGATTGGTGTTAAAGACTTTCAGGGCAACGCAGTATTTAATTATACTTCGCCCGATGTGCCATATACTAGGGTGGTTGAGCATAAACATTTTGCTTGGGCAGCATTGGACCATACCGTAGTTTCTTATGAGTATCCTGAACAATACCAAAAAGGAGGAGAAGCATATTATCCCATTAACGATGAAAAAAATAATGCCCTATACAATCAATATAAAAAGCTATCAAACAAAGAAAGTAAAGTACTTTTTGGTGGTAGATTAGCAGAATATAAATACTATGATATGCACCAAGTTGTTGCAGCAGCGCTGTATCAATCACAAATAATATTGAGCGATGGGCAATAAGCGATTACTCATATATTGCCCTGTTTTTTTGCCTGAAACCACTGGCTACACGCATGCTTTTGAGCAATTAATTACCAATTTACTTCAAGGTGGTTTTAAGGTTGATGTGCTTACACCCCAAATTTTAGGTACTGGCGAAGCGGAACCTTTTGTAGCTAAAAATTTTAATATATATAGATATAAGCCTACTTTAAAAGTTTGGGGTTTTGGTTTGTTTTATGAGTTTTATAAACAGGCTCAATTTATTAATAAGCTTAACCAACAACATGCTTATCAACTTCTTTTTATTGAAACAGGCGATGTACCTTTATTGTCATTTTTTCTATCGGAATTTATCCTTAAAAAAACAGTTGTTCGTTTTCACTCAACTAGCGATACCGAGTATTTACTATTAGGCAAACATAAAAAATATAAATTACGCAGGTGGTTTTGGCGCTTTTTATCGGCTAAAAAAATTAAGCATGTCTGTGCTACCAATCAATATCATCTAGATTATGCTTTGAACAATGTGCTAAATCAACCTAAGTTAAAAAGCAAATATGTTGTAACCAATGCCATTGATGTGAATACATTTGATTTAAGTAAAAAAGCAGCGCGTGTAACCTTTCTGATGCTTGGACGTATGGATGAAGAAGGCTACAAACAAAAAGGATTTAATGTATTATTAAAAGCATTGCCATTGATTAAGGATGATATGTTAGCAGCCAATGCAGAAATGGTAATTATAGGAGCGGGCAGTAAGTTTTCAAATTTTAAACAATTGGTGGAGCAATCTGATTTTGTAACTTTAAAACCCAACTTACCACATCAACAATTGTTGACTATGCTTCAGCAATCTCATGTGGTATTGCTTCCGTCTTTGTACGAGGGTGTTTCTATGTTTGCTTTAGAGGCTTTGGCAAATGGGAATGCGGTAATTTTTTCAAAAACTGGAGGTTTGATTGAAATGGTAGATGCTAACGGTTATTTAGTTGAGCCTGGTAATGCAGTTCATTTAGCTGATGCAATAAGGAAAATGGTTCAACATAAGAATTTGGGATTGCTCCAAAAAAAATCACAACAAATAGCCCAAAGTTGTTTTAGTAAAGAAATACAGCTAAATCAATTTGAGCATTTAATAAGGGAGGTTGAGTTATGTTAGAAGCATCATATCCTTTAGTATCTGTAGTAATGCCAGTTCACAATGGTGCATTGTTTTTGTCTGATGCAATAAAAAGTATATTGAAGCAAACGTATCACCACTTTGAGTTAATTATTATTAATGATGGCAGTAACGATGATACGGAAGGCATTGTAAATGCATTTAATGATTCGCGAATAAAATATCATGTATATACTAAACAACAAGGTATCGTATCTGCACTAAATTATGGTTTAACTTTGGCTGAGGGTGCTTTTATAGCGCGTATGGATGCTGATGATATTAGCTTAAAACATCGACTTGCAAAACAGGTAGAGATGTTGTTGAATAATCCGGATATAGCTATTTTAGGTACACAGTATATTGGCATAAATGGGCGGAGTAGGGCTTTACCTATTTTGCATGAGGATATAATTTGGCACACCTTAAATGCTTCCCCTTTTGTGCATCCAAGTGTTATGTTTCGGACTAGTTTTCTTAGGTTAAATAAGATTCAATATAATACGGACTATCAATTTGCTGAAGATTTGGCACTGTGGGTTGAATGCTTTTCATTAACCCTAATGGCTAACCTAGATGAGCCGCTTATTAAATATCGTTACCACGATGGAACCCATAAAAAAAATATGGAGCAAGTCGCTAAATTAAATACAAAAATTAAAACTGGACTTATCAAAAAACTTATCCCTGTTTTAAATGCAGATGATAGTCTCAGACTAGCAATATGTCTTAACAGACACGTTACCCATGAGTATAGCTTGTTATGGTTTAAAAGCACACTTGCTTTTTTCGATAAAGTATTGTTGGAAACAGGGGGTGCAATTAGGTTGCAGCAAGCATTAAATAATTGTGTGTGGTTTCATCTTACTGCTAAGCCAGGGTTGTTTTTACATTTATACAAAGAACTCAAAATACGAGGATGGATTTACCTGGGTGTTAGAAAAACAATGTGGTTAATATTAAAGCGTTTAGTAAAGTATAATTAATCATTTAACTACTGATGTATTAGCTCAACAATACTATTACAGCCTAACTATTATGGATAAACTATAATAAAGATAAGATCATTTATGCTTACAAAATTTGACTAAGCTCAACGTTGTTGGTGTACTTATTTCTGTTTTGCTTCGGTGATTTTCCGAATTTTAATTTGTACTGTTTTATAAAATAAGAAGAAGAGCTGAAGCCTGATAGACGGGCTACTTCAGTAATGTTATAACTTTTAAATTTTAAAAGTTGATTAGCAAAATCTAAGCGGAAGTTTTTAATGTAGGTTATTGTATTTTGACCTGCAATTCGTTTAAGTCTTCTATTTAATTGCGTACTTGTTAGGTTTAAACTATCTGCAAGATGATTTACAGCAAAGTTAATATCATCAACATGATTATTGATTTTTGCATTAATATGCTCCATAAAAGGATCTTCTCTTTTAACTAACATTGCTTGTGAAGCACCTATAAAAGTACTCTTTTTAATCAGATTCTGGATTCTTGAAATGAGTAAGTTCATTTTAAATGGTTTAACCATGTATTCATCTGCTCCAATATCCCAACCTTTAATAATGTCCTCATCAGCGCCAAGTGCAGTGAGCATAATTACAGGAACATGCTTTAAGTCAGCATCTTTTTTTAGTGAATTTAGAAGTTCATAACCATTCATCTCAGGCATTATAATATCTGTTATTACCAGGTCTGGTTTAATAAATTTTGCCTGCTTTATTCCTTCTGCTCCATTTTGTGCAAATGTTACGTGGAAGTAAAATTCTAATGCACTTATAATGTTAGCACGAAGTCTTTCATTATCTTCAACTACTAAGATTATTTTTGTACTTAAACTTCTGTACATAATTAATTTGTATTACTATTCAAATGAATAGTAATATTTAGACGTTTAATATCCCTTATTTGTTAAATTGTTGTATTATTTTACAATGACATATAGCCATCAGTAGTATTTTTAACCAACAGTTTACCTTTTTTTAATTGTGTTAATAGGGCTTTTTCTGGAAGTGAAAAATTAAGATTTACAGTATTTAATTTTGTTGCAATCTCGTACTCTACATGCTTATCATTGACCAATTTAGTAATTTCGGTGTGTATTGGATTTAACAACATACCTTCTTTAACAAAGAAAAATTGAGCATAGTTAGTAAGATCAAAAACGCAGTTTAATAATTGGCTCAACCGGAGATTGAAAGTTTCCTGTCTGCCATCAATTAGACAAATGTCTATGAGTTTGTTTGTGATTTTTACGGATAAAATACTGTCAATTGGAAATGTGGTAACACAATTTTCAGCTAAAATATACAAGGATTTTACTTGCTTCATAATAGCAAGTACTAAACAAAAATTATAGACACCTAAACAATGCGATATTTTTGATAATAAACGAAATAAAAATTGTATTGGCTACTTAATTAGGCAGGATTTTTTTACGCGACATAAATAACAAAATTAATGAGTGTTAGCATTTAATTAGTTTGGTATTTTATTGATTAATTAATATGAGAGCGATCTAGGGCAAATTTTCTTGTTGGGTTGACAGGCAATATATTTTCTCTTCTTTTTTGCTCCAGGTTAATAAACTAAACTTACCTTCAATTTAATCAAGGCATTATACTTCTTATCATAGTATATGTCAGTGGGGATGGGTATCCTATTACCGGAGTTAAAGGTAAACTTAATCCTGTTCCGGCTTCAATTCCCATGCTGGGCTGTTGGGAATAACTTCATTTGATAGAAAACAAAAAAATAACCAAGAAAATATACTTAGACATGGGCAAAACAATTTTAAATTATTTAGGTAAAATTCAATTTTTTACTATAAACTAATTTGTAAATTTCAATCAATATGGTGCCACGAATTCTATTATCAATAGCAATTGATGGGCGCTAGCTATTTTGTTTTAATCATGTTGCAGTAGTGTGGCAATATTTTGTAGCCGATCATTACACATTGTAATTAATGGTAAAATTTGTTTTATGCTTCCTTACTTGGTCATTCTTTCTGTCATCATCATTATAGTGCTAGCAGCACAATTATTTAATCATGTTAAATTCACAAAAAAAACACAACGCCTTACTGGTAATGAAATCAATTCATTACTATCTAAGCGCATGCATGTTAAACATAGCACCAGAAAAGCGTTTGAAATAGATAAGATGCTCCTAAGTTATGGATACTCATTTGTGACAACAATAAATTTGGTTCAACACAGAGAAGGTTGCGTTTATACTTTTAATGAATTAGCCTCTAATGGAAAAAGATTTGCCGCTTGGAAGTTATGCCGAGCTATTAAATCAATGAGTATTGAAGGAATAGAAGATGTGACGATACCAAAGCCGGGATATTGCACTGTATACACCAAGCATAATGTTTCTTTCACTTCACTTCAAAAGGTATTTACA
>CANLLM010000002.1 GCA_947491825.1 Bacteroidota bacterium | reverse complement strand
GCGACCCAAGTGCCATTAGGCAGCAAATGATTGAACTAAACGATTATGGTTTTGTAACGTTTGATGAAAAACGTGATTATGTTACCGAAAAACGAAAATTAAAGGATTATGTAAATGCGCATTATGGGTCAACAGATTATGATGCAATTACATTTTTATCCGTAATTGGGAAACAAGTGCCTAATGCATCCATTAGTTTAATTAATAGCGATTTGCAAATTGAAGGTGTGCCTCAGTTTTATTTTAGCGATTCGCAAAATGTTTACATCATTCCACGTGATCAACGGGTAACATTAAAGAAAAATCGTAACATGGATTTTTCGGGCAAATTGCGTGCAGGTAAGGCTGATTTTTATGGCAACGGTTTTAGTTTCGACTACAGTTCTTTTCAAGTACGTTTAAATAATGTGGATTCGATGAAGTTTTTGTTTCGTGATTCAAAACTAGGGGTTGATTTACCTATTAAAAGTGCGCTTCAAAACATTTATGGTACATTGGCAATTGATCATCCGTATAACAAAAGTGGGCGAAAGAAATTTCCTGGATACCCTATTTTTAAATCCGATGTAGGTTCTAAAGTTTATTATGACAAGCCATCAACCCAAAATGGAGTGTATGATAGAAACCGGTTTTATTTTGACGTAGAACCATTTACCATGGATAGTTTGAATGAGTTGGACTTGGAAAAAATGTCGTTGGCTGGAACCTTAGTTTCTGGAGGTATTATTCCCGATTTAAAATATGCTTTGTACCTACAATCTGATAAGTCGTTAGGTTTTAAATTAAAGCGTAACGATGTGGGTTATCCAATGTATGGAGGTAAAGGACGAGGTTTTGTTGATTTATCATTAAGTGACGAAGGATTTTTTGGAACAGGAGAAATTAATTATCTGGCATCAGTTTCTAAATCAGATCAGTTTGTTATGTTACTTGATTCTTTAAATGGGCAGTGTAAAACATTTGATAACAAGCGAACTGCTATTTATCCTGATGTAGTTGCTACAAACACATACAACCATTGGATACCCTACCAAGATACCATGTTGATTACGCGCACGGAATCCTTAATTCCGTTCAGTAATAAAAGAGCCACACTTGATGGTACTATCATTTATACACCGGGTAGCATGCACGCCAAAGGAGCAATTAATGTAGAAGAAGCACAATTAACTTCGTCTGATTTTTGGTTACAACCGGATCAAATTTTAAGTGAGGAAGCCTACTTTAAGTTATACGATTTAAAAGATTCAAGCAAGTTTGCCTTCAGCTCATCATCTGTTAATGCTAGGGTTGATTTAGAGAACAGGATAGGCGATTTTAAATACAATAAAAAAGGCGTCCTAAATTCTTTCTTTGATTATAACTTATATGCTGGTTCTTTTGATGAATTTTTCTGGCGCATGGATCCCAAAATAATTGATTTTAAATCGGCTATGCCCGATGGTAATAACACCTATTTGGTATCTACCCATCCGCAACAAGATTCATTAAAGTTTACTACATCGGTTACTACTTTAGCCATAAAAGATTTTACCATGTATGCTAAAAAGGTACCTTTTATTGCAGTGGGCGATGCGCAAGTTTTTCCTGATAATAATAATACAACCATTAGAGGCAATGCCGATATGGATGTGTTGAATCGCGCTAAAATTCAGGCAGATACTATTAACCGTTTTCATAATATCGATAATGTAAGTATTAAAATAGCAGGTAAGTTTAATGTATTGGGTACAGGTAAATATGAATACGTTGATAAGAAGAAAAACGTTCAGAAATTTTTTATGAACGAAATATACATCAACAAAGCACACCAACTTATTGGTAAATCATATATACCTGATACCATTAAATTTTATGTTGGTTCTAAAATTCAATTTAGAGGAAATGCCGTGTTAACCTCGGTAGTTAAAAACTTAGAATATGATGGTTATTTCTTACCTATTCATAATTTACCCTTGCCTAAAACCGAGTGGTTTAGAAATGCCGCTGTAGTAAATCCCGATTCGGTTTATATCAATGTAAAATCGCCTACTAAAAACATGAACCAGCAAACCATTTATAACGGATTTAATATGAGCAACGACTCGTCACATGTATACACCATGTTCTTTACACGCAAGCGTAACCAGAGCGATCCGGAATTACTTAAAGTAGAAGGTACCTTGTTTTACGATGAAAAAAATAGTGAGTTTAAGATGGGTAGTTTTGAAAAACTATTTAACAACTCCTACAAAGGAAACTTAATGGTGGTAAACGAAGAAAAGAGAAGCATTAATGGAGAAGGGAGGGTTAATTTGGGTTATGAAACTACCAAGTTTGAAGTAAATAGTGCAGGCCAATTATACTATAGTTTAGTGGATACCAGTTTCAGAATGAATTTGGTGATGTTACTTAATTTCCCTTTCCCACAACCTGCTTTAAGGGCTATGCATGATTCTTTAACAGATCAATCTTTAGCTGCAGAAACACCAAAGTTTGATGCGCCATTTTTAAGTAAGGCTTTGGCCGAGTTAGTAGATGAAAAAAATATAAAACGTGTAGTGGAAGAGATTCAAGAAGACAACACCATTAAGTTGATTAATAACCTAGAGAAAACTATTTTCATTTCAGAGTTAAATATGAAATGGAATCCAATTACTAAATCGCTGCAATCAGAAGGTGATATAGGAATTAATTCATTTGATAGATTCAAGCTTGAACGTAAGGTTAAAGGGAAAATGGAATTGGTAAAACGTAGAAGTGGGGATGACTTTACCTTATACATACAAAGTATAGCAGGTGGCTGGTATTATTTTAAATTCCAAAAAGGAGTAATGTATACTGTTGGTTCTGATGCCTTGTATAATAAATTGATAAAGGATAATATTGATAAAATTTCTAAAAAGGATGATTACAAACTTCGCTTAGCCAACATATCGGCTAAGAATCAGTTTTTACGCGCCTCCAATAAAAAATAAGATGAACGAACAAATTTTAATTGCTATCGCCTGTTTAATTTCGTATTTATTGGGCTCAATACCTAATAGTGTATGGATCGGCAAAGCATTTTTTGGGGTTGATGTGCGTGAACATGGAAGTGGAAATGCAGGCGCGACCAACACTTTACGTGTTTTAGGTAAACCTGCCGGATTTACCGTTTTATTTCTCGATTTTTTGAAAGGATTTTTAGCAGCAAGTTTGGTGTTTTGGCCAGGATTGATATTTAATACCAACCACATGATGGAATACAAAATGTTGTTTGGCGCTTTGGCTGTATTAGGACACATTTATCCAGTTTTTGCTGGTTTTAGGGGCGGCAAAGGAATTGCAACAGTAATTGGTGTAGTGGCAGGAATGGATTGGATGTTGGCTTTAGCATGCTTTTTTACTTTTGTAGTTATTGTAGCCATAACCAAATACATATCAGTAGGTTCTATGTTGTCTGGTTTAATTAGTCCGCTTTATGCTGGGTTGATACACCATTGGGAGGAAAAAAATTTAGTGTACTTTTGCATGGTTGTTGGCGTGTTGGTTGTATACACCCATCGCAGCAATATTAAACGATTAAGAAAAGGGGAAGAAAGCCGCTTTTCTTTGGCCAAAAAACCTACGCAGGTAAAAAGTTAGTGCATTATGAGAGAGTTTTTAATTGAAGAAGAATTAGCTGAAGTTTTAGACGAAGTTACCGATCGTCAGAAGTTAGTTTTACATAATGACGATATCAATACTTTCGATCATGTAATTGATTGTTTGGTGCGTATTTGCAAACACGATGAGTTGCAAGCAGAACAATGTGCTTTGTTGGTTCACA
The DNA here is from genome assembly GCA_947491825.1 of Bacteroidota bacterium. GTDB lineage: Bacteria > Bacteroidota > Bacteroidia > UKL13-3 > UKL13-3 > UBA6183. The sequence goes on along the minus strand of CANLLM010000002.1, from coordinate 70,937 downwards.
CCAAGGGTAAAGCCACTGTTAAAACAGGTGCTCGTGGCGATTTAATAGCTATGTGCCAAGCATTACTTGATGAAGGTTTAAACGCAACCATAGGCGATTAATTACCCATATTTCAATGGCATAATTATTCGTCATTATAGGTTTTTAAAACAAAACACATGTTAAAAAAAGTTGTAAAAAATGCTGAAGAGGCAATTGTAGATATTACTGATGGAGCCACCATTATGCTGGGTGGATTTGGCTTGTGTGGTATACCGGAGAATAGTATAAAGGCATTGGTTAATAAAGGCGTAAAAAACTTAACCTGCATAAGTAACAATGCTGGGGTTGATGATTTCGGAATTGGATTGATGCTCAAAACACGTCAAGTAAAAAAAATGATTGCTTCTTATGTTGGCGAAAATGCGGAGTTCGAACGGCAGTTGTTAAGTGGTGAGCTAGAAGTGGAGTTAATCCCCCAGGGAACCTTAGCAACGCGTTGCATGGCTGCAGGCTATGGAATACCTGCAATCTATACACCAGCTGGAGTTGGTACAGAAGTGGCCGAAGGCAAAGAAACGCGTGAGTTTGATGGTAAAACCTATTTAATGGAACATGCCTTTAAAAGCGATTTTGCTATAGTTAAAGCATGGAAGGGTGATACAAATGGGAATTTAATTTTCCGCGCTACCTCACGTAATTTTAATCCACTTATGGCAATGGCAGGAAAAATCACCATTGTAGAAGTAGAGGAGTTGGTTCAGCCTGGAGATTTAGATCCCGATATGATTCATACACCCGGTATTTATGTCAACCGAATTTTTAAAGGTGTTCATTACGAAAAACGCATTGAGCAAGTTACCGTAACCAAACGCTAAATATTAACAAACAATAACATGCTGGATAAATTTGGTATAGCGAAACGTATCGCAAAAGAATTACAAGATGGTTACTATGTAAACTTGGGTATTGGTATTCCTACATTGGTGGCCAATTATGTACCCCAAGGTATTGAGGTAATCTTGCAGTCAGAAAATGGTTTATTGGGTATTGGTCCTTTTCCTTTTGAAGAAGATGTAGATGCCGATTTAATTAATGCAGGCAAACAAACCGTGACTATTGCAAAAGGCTCCAGCTTTTTTGATAGTGCCATGAGTTTTGGTATGATTCGTAGCGGACGTGTAGATTTAACCGTGTTAGGCGCTATGGAAGTGGCAGATAATGGAGACATTGCCAATTGGAAAATTCCGGGTAAAATGGTTAAAGGAATGGGTGGTGCTATGGATTTGGTAGCCAGTGCGAAAAATATTATTGTAGCCATGCAACATGTAAACAAATCAGGCGAAAGTAAATTGCTAAGTAAATGCAGTTTACCCATTACCGGTTTAGGTTGCGTAAAAAAAGTAGTTACCGAGTTAGGGGTGTTTGATATCACATCAGTAGGATTTAAATGTATTGAATACGCTACGGGTGTAAGTTTAGACTACATTAAAGAAAAAACGTTAGGCCGCTTGGTTGTTGCCGATGATGTGAAAGAAATGAGCATTGATTAGTAAGTATGGATGATCAAAACTTTATTTTGCTTGGTATCCATCAACTTAAAAACACGCAAACGAAAATACTTTAAATACTGAAAACTATCATTTTGGATTCTGCTTAGCATGCGTATTTTCGCAGCACTTTAAAAGTTAAACAATTTAAATAATCATATATAAAACATGACAAAAGTATCAGTTATCGGAGCAGGTGCAGTTGGTGCCACAACTGCTGATGTTATTGCTTACCGCGAGTTAGCAGACGAAGTAATATTATTAGATGTGAAAGAAGGTTTTGCTGAGGGTAAAGCTTTAGATATTTATCAAACCACTTCTTTATTAGGCATGAAAACACGCGTTAGCGGTACCACAAATGATTATAGCAAAACAGCTAACTCGGATGTGGTAGTTATTACTTCGGGTATTCCTCGTAAACCGGGTATGACTCGTGAAGAGTTAATCGGTACGAATGCTAATATTGTTAAAACCGTTACTGAAAACGTGTTGAAACATTCTCCAAATGCAATTATAGTAGTGGTATCAAACCCAATGGATACGATGACTTACCTTGCACTTAAAGCAAGTGGTATACCAAAAAATCGCATCATTGGTATGGGTGGTTTATTGGATAGCGCACGTTTTAAAGGTTATTTGGGTTTAGCTTTAAACCAACCAACTGCTGATATTCAAGGTACAGTTATTGGTGGCCATGGCGATACTACAATGATTCCATTAACTCGTTTAGCTACGTTAAACGGTGTGTCGGTTTCAAACCAATTAAGCGCTGATCAATTAAAAGAAATCAGTGATGCAACGATGGTTGGTGGTGCTACCTTAACTAAATTATTAGGTACCTCTGCATGGTATGCACCAGGAGCGGCAAGTGCCTTTTTGGTAGAGAGTATTGTGCGCGATCAAAAACGTGTAATGCCTTGCTGTGTATACCTAGATGGCGAATACGGTCAAAAAGATATTTGCTTGGGCGTTCCTGTTACTATTGGTAAAAACGGTTGGGAAGCAATAGTTGATTACAACCTAAATGATGCTGAAAAAGCTGAATTTGCTAAAAGCGCTGATGCAGTTCGCAGTATGAATGCAGTACTTACCGAAACAGGTATTTTGTAATACTAAAAATAAATTATTTGACTAATCATTATTAAAGAGACGTTTCAATATGAAGCGTCTCTTTGTTTTTAACACTGCGGTTAATGTATGAAGTATAAAATTAAAATAGAGATATGTGAGTTGGAGAAGAAGAACTATCACTTGTTTGTTACACTCAAAATTGGCAATCAAACTGCACGTTTACTGATAGATACCGGAGCAAGTAAAACTGTTTTTGATAGTGAACGTGTTTTGCAATTCGTTCATGAGAAAAAGATCAAAAATAACGATAGTAAATCTGTCGGTTTAGGAGTGGCCGAAATGGAAACCAAAGTTGTTAAATTAAAAAATATAACTATTGGTAAACTCTCTTTAAATAAATTAGATGTTGCAGTTTTGCCAATTGGCCATGTAAATCAAACCTACAAACAAATAAATTTACCAGCAATTGATGGTGTTCTTGGCAGTGATTTTTTCATGAAGTTTAAAGCCGTTATTAATTACCGAAAAGCTGAAATTATTATTCATACAACCAAAAATTAATCGCATTAATTTGTTTGATTAGAAATTATATTTTACCTTCCTTCTTGGTTTAAAAGTACAGTTATGCAAACGCAGTTTATAAATAAAATGAGTAAAGTAGAGGCAGGATTTCATATGTTGATGCTATTGTCATTGGCCGATGGAAAAGTGCAACAATCAGAAAGTGCTGTTGTGATAGATTTTTTAAATGATCATTTTGATGGACAATTAGATTTGATAAGAGAGCAAGCTTTTTTAAGGGCACTGCCTGCAGAGGAGCATGAGAAACATTTCTGTGAAACTGCTGAACATTTTTATACCATCAGCAACCAAGATGAACGTCATACGCTTACTCACTTTGCAATGGAAGTTGCGATGGCTGATGACGATATGCAATCAATAGAAAATAAATTGATTAACATCTTATACGATACTTGGGATATTGAATAAGCATATATTTTATTTCTTTTAGTTAAGCCGCGAGTAACTTGTTATTCGCGGCTTTATTTATTTCCGGGAATTCGATTTAACTGATAAATATCACGCCTGCTCTTATTTAGACTAAATCTATTTTAGATATATTTGCCCTACTTAAATCGAATTTATCTTTATGAAGAAAGGTGTATTTGTTCTCGTACTATTGGCATTGGTATTTAGTTCAATAAATGCTGCCAATGTTAAAGGCATTTTGGTTAACGACAGTTTAGTGGCGCAGCCTAACAAAATGTTGTACTTGACTAATGGTGTTCAAACCATAACAAATGTTTTTGGCGTATTTGTGTTTCAATATCTTTTAAAAGGAAACTACGAGTTAAAAACAGAAGTAGGTGGACAGTTGGTTACTTTGAGTTTTTTTACGATAAAAGATGAAACTAAGGATATAGACTTAGGGAATATTGTTTTACGAAGTAATATTCAATTGCCTGAAGTGGAAATAAAAGATCAAATCATAAACAAAGGCATTGAGCGTATGCCCGAAATAAAAGATAATGTGATTTATGCTGGAAAAAAAACAGAGGTTATTCGCTTATCTAATGCGACTGCCAACCTTGCGCAAAACAACTCGCGACAATTATTTGCAAAAGTACCTGGGATGCATATTTGGGAGAGTGATGGTAGTGGTGTGCAAATGGGTGTTGCTTCAAGGGGATTGAGCCCAAATAGAATGTGGGAGTTTAATACCCGGCAAAATGGTTATGATATAGCAGCCGATCCTTTCGGATATCCAGAATCCTATTACACTCCTTCTGTTGAATCGCTAGATAGAATTGAAGTGATTAGAGGAGCTGCATCTTTACAGTATGGCCCCCAATTTGGTGGGGTAATTAATTACATTAAAAAACGATCGATTAGTGGAAAAAAGTTTGGTGTTGAAAGTATACAAACGCTTGGAAGTTTCGGTATGTATAGTTCTTTTAATGCCATAGGTGGTAACTATAAAAAGTTTAGCTATTATACTAATATGAATTACCGCAGGTCTGATGGTTGGAGAAAAAATAATGAGTATGAAACTTGGAATGGGTATGTTAATTTAGGTTACCAACTCACCAAAAAAAGCACCATTAATGTCGAGTATACGCGTATGGATCAACTGGTGCAACAACCCGGTGGACTAACCGATTCAATGTATCAAGCGGATGCCCAACAATCCATCCGTAGCCGAAATTGGTTTAAATTGATATGGAACATTGCTGCATTAAATTTCGATTATCAAATAAATAGCAACAACAAATTAAATATAAAAGCTTTTGGGTTAATGGGTGAACGATCAAGTATTGGTTTTATGAATGCCATAAATACAGTTGATGGCATAGACGCTAATAGTCTGTATGCGCTGCGTGTGGTTGATCAGGATAAGTACTACAATAATGGTCTTGAAGCCCGTCATTTGTTTACGTACCGTATTGGTAAACAAAAGCAATCACTTGCTATTGGTGCCAGATATTATGAAGGCAATACGGATAGAATTCAAAATAAGTTTGGTAACCACGGAACTGAATACAGTTTGTCGATAGAACAAAGTACACTAAGCCGTGACTTAACTTTTAACACCCAAAATGTGGCCTTTTTTACCGAGCATTTATTTAACATCAATAAACGGTTAATCATTACTCCAGGATTACGTTACGAGTATTTAAAAAATAAAGCATCTGGTATATTAGATGCTAAAAATGTTAATCGCGAAAGTAACCGCAGTTTAGTATTGTTAGGCATAGGTTTACAGTATAAAGTTACTAGTAATACTAATGTATATGTAAATATTACGCAAGGTTACCGTCCTGTATTATTTAGCGATATATCTGTAACTACAACCGATTCTATTAACCCTAATCTAAAGGATGCATCAGGTTATAACTTCGATTTAGGATATCGTGGTAGCTTAGGTAGATTAGTAAGTTTTGATGTGAGTACTTATTTTATGTGTTACGGAGACAGAATTGGAAGTTATACCGTTAATGGTAAAAATTACCGCACCAATATTGGTGCTTCAGAAAGTAAAGGTATTGAGGGTTACGTAGAAGGATCGCCAACAAATTTATTTAAATCTTTTAAAGGAGGTCATATTAATGTATTTGCAGCATTGGCCTTTACGCAAGCTGAGTATATTACATGGAATGATCCAGACTTGAGTAAAAATCTTATCGGAAAACGTGTTGAGAACGCTCCAAAGTACATTCACCGTTTTGGCATAACTTACCGTTACAAAATATTAACTACATCAGTACAATATAGTATGGTGGGTGATGCGTTTGCTGATGCATTCAATACAACTAAACCCAATGCGATTGCTACAGCAGGTTTAATACCAAGTTACCAAGTGGCTGATTGGTCGTTTCAATTGATGATTAAAAAATCTTATCAAATTAGTGGAGGTATAAATAATATTTTTAATGTCAAATACTTCACACGCAGATCTGGTGGATATCCAGGTCCTGGGTTATTACCTGCTGAAGGACGTATATGGTATATTGGGTTGGGAGTTAAATTATAATTAGTTTTTATTAAAAAGCGAATCTGGAAAATTAGGTTCGTTTTTTTTATTTTTCTACTTCCATCCAAACTTCCTTACTTGCACGTGGCGTTACAGAATTTAAACTTGGTATAAAACTGATCTGCTTGAAGTAAGGTTTAAAATAGGTTTCGTATTCTGTGGTATTGCCACCAAATGGTGGGCCACCATCAAAGTTGGTGTTAAACAATAAACCTACTAGTTTGCCTTTGGGTGTAAGCAGTTCATGCATGTGCTTTGCATAATCGGCTCTTAATTTTGGGTTGATGGCACAAAAAAATGTTTGTTCAATAATTAAATCATATTGTGCCTTGTGCTCAAAAAAATCATTGCAAAAAACGTGGAGTTTATCAGCTTTAATAAATTCCTTTAGTTTTGCACTAAGTTGTTGGGTTAAGGTAGGGGCAATATCAATTACCGAAACCTGATTAAATCCTTGTTGCAGCAAATATTCAGCCTCGTATGCATTGCCGCATCCCGGAATTAATATCCGTAAATTTTTATTGGTTAATTGATCAATGTAAACTTTTATAACGGGCGAAACGCCTTTTAAATCCCACCCAGTTTGGCCTTGTTGCCACTTGGTTTCCCAAAACGCTTTATCTGTCATGTTCAAAATAATTATAATTATACGTCTAAATACCTTAATCTTGCATGCAAATTTAATCTGAATGAAATTTTTTATTGATACAGCCAATTTAGCTCAAATAACTGAGGCAAACGACCTTGGGATTTTAGATGGTGTTACCACCAATCCTTCTTTAATGGCTAAAGAAGGCATTGCGGGCGAAGCAGCCATTTTAAAACACTATGTTGATATTTGTAATATTGTTGATGGTGATGTAAGTGCAGAAGTGATTAGCACTGATTATGAAGGTATGATTGCTGAAGGCGAAAAACTTGCAGCATTGCACCAAAACATTGTGGTTAAAATCCCTATGATTAAAGATGGGATTAAAGCCATTAAGTATTTTTCATCAAAAGGTATTCGTACCAACTGTACTTTAATTTTTAGCTCTGGGCAAGCCATTTTAGCTGCAAAAGCTGGAGCTACTTACATCTCTCCATTTGTTGGAAGATTAGATGATATTAGCTATGATGGTATGCAGTTAATTGCGGAGATTTCTCAAATATTTGCAGTGCAAGGTTATCAAACGCAAATTTTAGCGGCATCTATCCGTAATCCAATTCATATTATTAAATCGGCACAATATGGTGCACATGTTATTACTAGCCCATTAAGCGCTATTTTAGCATTGTTAAACCATCCGTTAACGGATAAAGGCTTAGCACAATTTTTGGCCGATCACAAAAAAGCGAACAGCTAATTTTTGATGAAGCATATTTTATAAAGGTCGGTTTTTACCGACCTTTCTTATTTAATCAAATTGAATAATTAAAACGATATGCTGATTATTAATTTCATGAAAGTATGGCGCGTATAGCCTAAAACCAAGTCTAAGTTATTGAATTGATTTTCGCTGATTTTGATACTATTCATTTTGGTTTGCTTTATGCCATTTTAACTTGATTCAATCAAAACAACAATAATTACCTCATCATCATTTCAAAAGTATCTTCAGGTATATCACTAATCTTCATCACCAAAAAACCATCAAGTGAGTTATTAAATTTAGGGTCTATGTTAAACGCTATGATTTTGGCATTTTGCTTTAAATACTTTTTAAGTAATACCGGAATTTTTGTCTGGGCCACTTCAATATCAGATATTATGTTATCAAGAACTTTAATATCGTTATTCGACATGTCTTTTAATGCCTCACCTTCACCTTTATGCAAATATTTGTATATTTTACGTGGTTTTACATATTCTGATAATTTCTTATCATGATGGTTTTTACTGATAAAATCTACCAATAAATCCTTTGATAAAGACGAAAAACTATTGCTTATACTTACTGGTCCTATCAGGTATTGATACCGATTGGGATTACGCTTTAAAAAGGTTGTAACACCTTTCCAAAGTAACATCAAACTAAAAGGTTTACGTTGGTATTCCTTTGTAATAAATGATCTTCCTAACTCTAAACTATTTTTTAATATTGGGCTAAAGTTTTTATGTATTTTAAACAATTCATTCAGGTAAAATCCTTTTTTCTTGTAACGTCTGTGCAATACATCACCTAATCCAATACGGTATGCTCCTGCAATTTTTTTGTGTTCTTCATCCCAAATAAACAAGTGTTTGTAGGTTAAGTCATATTCATCTGTATCGCAACTTTGGTTTGTGCCTTCACCTATTTCTCTAAAAGTAATTTCCCTTAATCTCGATATCTCCCTTAATACACTTGGTATATTTCTTGCCCCGGTAATGTATACTTTGAAATGATCATGGGTTAATAGCAAGCTCTTCTCAGTTAATTGCGCTAAGTCTTGCTCAATAAGTTGCGTTGGTGTTTCACTAATGATTGGATGAGGCTCATCAGGTTTCTTAAATTTTAATTTAGAAATAAAAGATTGGTGTTCAATTTCTAATGATGATTCTAAAGCATATGTTTTTGCACGTAAAAATCGCAGCAATTCACTTGGATTATTTAATTCATTAATGGTTTTTACATTTATTGGTTTTCCAATGCGTATTTGTATTTTTTCGTTGGTCTTATTGAATAATTCTGATGGTAATTTGGCTGTACGCAAAGCTGGATGAACTAATCCAAGTAAATTAAATGCGATGCTGTTATGCCCGCTAAAATAAACAGGAACAACTTTAACTTGCGCCTTTAAAATCATTTTACCTACAACAGGATTCCATAGTTTATCGCTAATTTTCAAAGTGTTTAATTTCAGTGATGAAACCTCACCTGCTGGAAATATACCTATCGGATGACCTTCTTTTAAAGCTTGTAAACATTTTTTAATGCCACTAATGTTTATCCCAGTTTTATTGCTTGTTTCGAAAGGGTTAACTGTTATAAAGTTTTCTTTTAATGCGGGTATAAGTTGCAATATTAAATTGGCCATAATCTTAAAATCAGGCCTAGCTTGCGTAAGTAAACGCAATAGCATCAAACCATCTATACCACCATATGGGTGATTAGCTACTACAATAAATGGTTCATGCTGTGGTATATTTTTTAGCTCTTCGGGATTAAATTCATAAGCTACCTTGAGTTCGTTTAATATTTCATCAGCAAACTCCATTCCTTTTGTATCAGCATGGTTTGCATATAATTGATTTACTTTCTCAAGTTTCAATGCTTTTATAATCAATGGAGCTAGCGAGGTTAACTTCAGTTTTTGCAGTTTTAATCCTTTGCTCACTGCTTCGTTGCTAATCAGTTTTTTGGTTGGCATAGTCATGGTTATTAATTGTACGAAATTGTTAGCTTCAGATTAACCCTATGTTACCTTTGTATTAATTAAGCATAAATTCACTTCTTTGTCTTATTTTGCCTAGTAATTATCAGTCATGCAACATATGTTATCGCCCGAAACACTTTTAAATACGAACAATCTTGAGTTATTGGCTACTCAAGTGGTTGAAGGGTTTATTACTGGTTTGCACAAAAGTCCGTTTCATGGTTTTTCGGTTGAGTTTGCAGAACACAGGATATATAATAGCGGAGAAAGCACTAAACACATTGACTGGAAATTATATGGACGAACAGATAAATTGTTTGTAAAACGCTATGAGGAGGAAACCAATTTACGTTGTCATTTGGTTATTGATACATCAGGCAGTATGTTTTACCCTGCCGAGGGTTTAAATAAAATGCGTTTCAGTGTTTTTGCTGCAGCATCTCTGATGCAATTACTTCGTAAACAACGTGATGCTTGTGGACTTTCATTATTTGACGAAGATTTATATTACCAAAGTGAGTGTAAAGTTTCACAAACTCATGTACGCATGTTGTATGCTAAAATGGAAGAACTTTTAAAGCCTGCCCATAAACCAACTATATCAAATATTGCTCAAAGTTTACATCGCTTAGCCGAACGTTTGCAGCGCAGATCGCTAGTGATTGTTTTTAGTGATATGTTTGGTGATGCATCAAAAAAAGATGAATTGTTTGCTGCATTACAACATTTAAAATACAACAAGCATGAGGTGGTATTATTTCATGTATTGGATAATAAAACCGAAAACGAATTCGACTTTGTAAACAGACCTTATTTATTTGTGGATAGTGAAACAGGTGAACAAATGAAGCTATTTCCTGCACAAGTTAAACAACAATACTTAGCTGCATTAAATGAGCATCAACAGCAACTGAAATTAAAGTGTGCACAGTATAAAATTGAATTTATTGAAGCTAATGTAGGTAATAATTTTAGCCAAGTTTTATTGCCATTTTTAGTCAAACGAAATAAGATGAAGTAATTTGTGATGTTTTTTAGATGGTTATTGAACATTGGTTATTGGGCTTGTATAAAAAACGCTCCAGCAGTTAATACTACTAAAGCGTCTTTTCAAACAATTTTATTAAATAGCAATTATCAAATAATAATTCTTCTTTCCTTTTTGTGCTATCAAGTATTTGCCATTTATTAAAAACGAAGTATGTATTGGGGTGTCCATATTCTCAATTTTTTCTTTATTTATACTTACACCGCCACCTTGTATCATTTTTTTAGCTTCACCCTTAGAAGGAAATACTTTTGTCTTTTCGGCTAAAAAATCAATAGGTAGTATTCCTTCTTCCAATTCTGCTTTACTAACATTAAATTGAGGTACACCATCAAATATATCTAAGAAAGTTGCTTCGTTTAATTGTGCAAATACTTCTGCAGTTGAGTTACCAAATAATATATTGCTGGCTTCTACTGCATTGTTATACTCAACTTCACCATGTACACGTGTGGTGATATCTTTAGCCAACGCTTTTTGTAAAGTACGTGTTTGAGGAGCAGCAGCTTGCTCAATCTCTATACTTTCAATCTCTTGATTAGGTAACAGGGTGAAAATTCGTATCCAATTTTTAGCGTCATCATCACTTGCATTTAACCAAAACTGGTAAAATTTATATGGAGATGTTTTTTTAGGATCTAACCAAACTGCTCCGCCTTCTGTTTTGCCAAATTTAGTCCCGTCTGATTTTTTGATGAGTTGTGTAGTTAATGCAAATGCTTCACCACTATCCTTTCTTCTTATTAACTCTGTACCCGTTACAATATTGCCCCATTGGTCGCTGCCACCCATTTGTATTTTGATACCATGGTTTTTCCACAAGTAATAAAAATCGTAACCCTGCACCAATTGGTAAGTAAATTCAGTAAATGATAGTCCGTTGTCGCCCTCTAATCGTCTTTTAACGCTATCTTTAGCCATCATATAGTTTACGGTTATATGTTTACCTACATCACGTATAAACGCTAAAAAGTTAAAGTTTTTAAACCAATCATAATTATTAACCATAACAGCGCTGTTGGCGCCACAATTAAAGTTCAAAAACTTTTCGAGTTGCGCATGTATACAAGCCACATTGTGGTTTAAAGTTTCTTCGTTTAGTAAATTTCTTTCTGCACTTTTCCCGCTGGGGTCGCCCACCATTCCTGTAGCACCGCCTACCAACGCAAATGGTTTATGACCTGCGCGTTGAAAATGTATAAGGGTCATTACTTGCATTAAATGCCCCACATGAAGCGAGTCTGCGGTAGGATCAAAGCCAATATAACCGCTCACCATTTCTTTGGTCAGTAATTCTTCGGTTCCAGGCATCATGTCTTGTAACATGCCTCTCCAGCGCATCTCTTCAGCAAAATTTATAGTACTCATCATTGGTTGCGAAAATAAGCTTTTTGTATGGAACACAAATGGAGAACTTTTTTTGTATTGAGTTGTAGTTCCATTACTTTCGCAATGCATGAAAACTATCGCAATTATACGTGAACAAAAGCAACCTGCTGATTTGCGTACGCCTTTAATACCGCAAGCTTGTGTGGAAGTTCAACAGAAATTTCCAGGGGTTAAAGTTATTGTTCAAACCTCTGATTCACGTTGTTTTAGTGATGAATCATACCGCAATATGGGTATTGAGGTGAAGGAGGATATTACTGAAGCAGATATTTTATTAGGCGTAAAAGAAGTGCCACAAGAAGCGTTGATTGCTAACAAAACGTATTTGTTCTTTTCACATACCATTAAAAAACAAGCCTATAATCGTAAGTTGTTGCGTGCTATTTTAGAGAAAAAAATAACCCTTGTTGACTATGAAATATTGGTGTGGGATGTTGGTAACCGTATCATTGGCTTTGGTCGATATGCGGGCATCGTTGGTGCGCATTACGCCTTATTAATGTGGGGTAAAAAATATGGCACCTATTATTTAAAGCCTGCCAATAAATGTGCGGATATGAATGACATGTATGCGCAATACAACGAGATTACTTTGCCAGTCATGAAAATTGTATTGTGTGGTGACGGACGTGTTGCGCATGGGGTATTAGAAGTGATGAAAAAACTAAAAATACATCATGTAACCCCTGAGGAGTTTTTAGAAAATCAATACGACCACCCTGTATATGTGCAATTGCGCAGCGAAGACTATTATGAACGTAAAGACGGACGAGAATGGGATAAATCTGATTTTTACAAACATCCCGAAGATTACCGCAGTAAGTTTGCTCCTTACTACAAAATAGCCGATGTATTTATTAATGCCGTTTTCTGGCATGCAGGTATTGAGCCTTTTTTTACCCGCGAAGAAATGAAAGGTAACGACTTTAATATCAAAGTAATTTCTGACATTAGTTGCGATGTTCCAGGCCCTTTACCAAGCACCATAAAAAGTACAACCATTGAAGATCCCTATTTTGGTTACAATCCATTTTTAAATGCCCAGGTTGACCCCTTCAGGAAAGAAAGCATTGATGTACAAGCAGTGGGTAATTTACCCTGCGAGTTACCAATTGATGCATCAAGAGAATTTGGCGAACAACTAATACGGCATGTATTGCCATTCTTATTGATTGATGACAAAGAACACATTATTGAAAATGCCACCATTGCCCATGCAGGTAAATTAATGGATAAATACAGCTACTTACAGGATTATGTCGATTAATATGAATTATTCATACTAACAATAATTGCATTTTAAAAACTTGCTAGGCATTTTTTATTTCTATATTATAACACTAAACGTAATAAAATTAGTCGTTATTTTTTAAAGTAATTAGTAGGTTGTTATTTTAAACGAAAAACAGATAATTAGCATTTGAATTATCGTTAATCGGATTGAATTACGGGACTTGAATGAACAACATCAATCTTTTTTAAGCCTACCATAATCTGCTCAATATTGCACATATTGATGCTTATTTTAAAAATAAGTTTCACGGTTAACTGATTATACTGTTTTTTTGCTGCACTTTAATATAAATAACTTATACATGGCACGCGGAAGAGGTAATTTTAATAGCAACGGAAAACAAAAAGACGAAGGGGAGAAAGTGAAAATATCCAAAGAGAGTTTAAAGCAAGCTTTGGTTTTATTTACTTACCTAAAACCATACCGTACCAAATTTATATTAAGCATGGTGTTTATTGCACTATCAGCTTTTACAACTAGTTTGTTCCCATTTTTTTTAGGTAAAATGATTGATGCCGCTTCACCCGGAAGTTCAACAGGAATGATGGGTGGTGCACCAAGTATGATTGAAGGGTTAGGATTAAAAGAGGTGAAATGGACTTTAAATTTCACCTTGATTTTAATTTTTGTACAGCTAGGTTTTCAAACTATATTTTCTTTTTTACGGGTGTATTTGTTAACTGAAGTGGGAGAGAAGTCGTTGGCAGACATGCGCAGGGATGTGTACAGTAAATTGCTGAGTATGCCCATGAGTTATTTTACCGAAAAACGTGTAGGCGAGTTAAGTAATCGCATCTCCTCAGATTTGTCTCAAATACAAGATGCCATTTCGTTTACGCTTGCAGAGTTTTTAAGGGGGATTTTCACACTAATAATTGGCTTAGGATTTATATTTTGGATCAGTACCAAATTGGCATTGGTGATGTTGGCTGTTGTTCCTGTAATTGCAGTTTTGGCTGTGGTATTTGGCATGCGTATTCGAAAAATGGCCCGTAAAGCACAAGATCAATTGGCCGAGAGTGGAACCATTGTGCAAGAAACGTTTCAGGGTATCAGTATTGTTAAAGCATTTACCAGCGAGGTATACGAAATTTCACGTTATGTAAAAAGTGTATATGCTGTGGTTGATACAGCAATAGCCAACGCACGTTATCGTGGGGCATTTATTTCGTTTATGATTTTTAGTGTGTTTGGAGCCATTGCCTTTGTAATGTGGTATGGTGCAAACATGATTCAAACCGGGGAACTCACCATGGGTTCGTTAACCATGTTTGTTATCTTCAGTATGTTTGTGGGTGGCACTTTTGCAGGCTTTGCAGATATGTTTAGTCAATTGCAAAAAACATTAGGAGCCACCCAAAGTGTTCGTGAAATATTACGTGCAGATGGCGAACCTGTAGAGCTTACTCAAATTGCCATTGATTCGCAATATGTGTTAAAAGGGAATGTGTCGTTTAAACAAGTGGCATTCAGTTACCCAAGCCGTAATGATGTGAGTGTATTAAAAGACATTACCTTAACGGCTAGTAATGGTGAGCAAATAGCCTTGGTTGGTCCTAGCGGTGCAGGTAAAAGCACCATAGCCAGTTTGTTGTTAAAGTTTTACGAACCAACATCGGGTAGTATTTTGTTTGATGATAAAGATGGTATCAGCTTTCCGTTAACACAATTGCGTAAGCAAATGGCTTTTGTGCCTCAGGATGTAATATTATTTGGGGGCACCATTGCAGAAAATATAGCTTACGGTAAATTAGGCGCTACTGCCGAAGAAATTGCCGATGCGGCAAGCAAAGCCAATGCCCACGATTTTATCTGCAAGTTTCCTGAAGGATATGAAACCATAGTAGGAGAGCGTGGTATAAAATTAAGCGGGGGCCAACGTCAACGTATCGCCATCGCAAGAGCGATTTTAAAAGACCCCGCTATTTTAATTTTGGATGAGGCCACCTCATCATTGGATAGCGAAAGTGAACAATTGGTGCAAGAAGCATTAGATAATTTAATGAAGAACAGAACCAGTTTTGTAATTGCCCACCGTTTAAGCACCATACGCAACGCGAACAAGATTGTGTTAATAGATAAAGGCACGGTAGCCGAGCAAGGCTCACACGAGCAGTTAATGGCCAACAACGGCCTTTACCGCAAACTAAACGACATGCAATTTGAGTTTGGCAGTGTGGTAAGTTAATGACGATATCATGTATTCAAAAAACCATTGTTCACAATAGTATAAACTCTTAAAAGTTTCGGTACTTTCGAATATCATGAAAAGATTAATAGGCACTGTTTTTTGCATATCTTATTTTTTAAATTTTAGTTGGGCTTTTTTGCCTCAACCTTATTTATTGTCGCCAACATCAGGTGTGCAGTTAAAAGTTTTTTAAGTTTCAGTAGCAGTAAATACTGTATCACAAGCAACGGGTTATCAATTTCAATTTGATTCTGTTATCACTTTTTCTAGCCTATATTTGGAATCAGTTCATTCGGCTACCATTAGTGCTTATTCCCCTTCATGCCGTAAGGGCTTAAAAGTATATTGGCGAGCACGAGCATACAAATCAGGAGATACATCAGCCTGGTCTGATACATACAACTTTACAACTGGTGTTAAAATGATCAATAATAGCCCAGCATCAAATACTACAGGAGCGCTCAGGACGCTCAACGCATATCCAGTAACCATACTTAAACAAGCAACATACTTATTTAAAGTGGATACATCACCTACTTTTAACTCTCCATTGTATGTCTTTAAAACACAACCTAATGCGTATTTTATTGATACTCCCTTATTTCAATTCGGACGAAAACTTTATTGGACATGCACAGCAATTAACATTGATGGCGATACGCTTGACTGGTCTGATGTAACCAATTATACTATTTACACGCAACCATTACTTAATAACATTTCGGCAAATATCTACCCTAGGAATATTTTAACTTGGCCAACTACCAGTTTGGCTATGGTCGAGTTACAGTGGGATACTGCAGCAGATTTTTCATCGGTGAGGTTGCAAACAAATTTTTTGGCTCCGGTAAACACACAAGATACACAGTATAATTTATTGTTTGATAGGCGCTACTATTTTAGAATTAGAGCAAAGTTTGGTAATCATGTTTCGGCATGGTCGTTAGTGCGCAATGCATTGGTATATGGAGTTGGAGCTATAACATCGCCAGGTAATGCACTTAGTACGGTTATTTTAAAACCTAGCATTTATTGGGCATTACGGACAGGTGCAAGCAGTCAATTACAACTTTATGCCGATTCGGCTTTAACCTTGCTGTTATTAGATACCTTAACTACGCCTAACTCAATTTTATATCCTAATAATTTAAAGCTAAATACTAAGTATTATACGCGCTTGCGCCACATGCATGCATTAGATACAACAGCATGGAGTAACACTTGGTTCAAAACGTATACCGGGCAAATAAATTTAGGTCAGCCAAGTAATAATGTAGTTAATCAAGATGTGAGGTTGCGTTTTTATGTACGCAAAGATACTTGGGCTGATAAAGTTGTAATTGAAATTGATTCGGGCTCGGTATTTAGTGCTAATCCAACAAGGTTTTTTATTAGCAGCGATTCGTTAAAATATGATGGAACTTTTTACTATTATCTAGATACGTCTGTTGGATATGGTGGTACATTTGTGTGGCGTGCCTACCAAATCATGGGAAATGATACTGCTGAGCGTTCTTTAGCTCGAGTTTTTAAAACCAAAACAGTGCCTTCACTTTATTTCCCGCCAAATGGTATGATAGGAATTGGTACAAGTACCGGTGCTTTAATAATAGGTATAAACGGCTCTGAGCGGGTGCAGTGGCAATTAGATACAACAACACAATTTAACTCGCCTGAGTTAGCCCAAGGAACCGATTTACATATGCCAGATGATTTCACACCTCAGTATGTAAATTTAAACTTGCCAACCGACAGACTTTTTGAAAAAACGTATTACTGGCGTGCAAGATGCATTAATAGGATGGATACCTCCAAGTGGACCAATTCATTCAGTTTTTCAACTACCACATAAATGCAGTTACTTACTCCAGTTAATAATGCAACGGCTGTTTCTATTCGTCCTTACTTAAGCTGGAGTATTCAAGGTTCTGTTAGCGATTTTGGATATCAATACCAATTACTAAACGATACGCTGCTTGGTACACCACAAACCAAAACTTTAATAGGAACAGAACAAGCTGGTGATACTGCATTATGCGGATTTTCTATGAAATATTATTGGCGTGCACGTGCATTTCACTCGCGCGATACCAGCCGTTGGTCGGCATACAGTGCATTTACCACAGTGGGTAGGCCAGTTATTGGAACACCAATTTTGGTATCGCCTGCAAATGGCCAATTAAACATTCCACTTACGCAGCTTACTTTAAGTTGGGGCTCGTCTGCAAATGCATCTAGTTATGATGCACAAGTAGCAACTGACGAACAATATACGGCCATAGTAGCTAGTGGTAATACCATTGCAAATGGGGTTTATTTTTCGGGACAACAACCTGGTACCAAATATTGGTGGCGTGTAAGAGGCCGACTTGATACCCTTATTGGTGCTTGGTCTACGCCTCGTTGGTTTCAAACAGTTCCTCCTGTTGGATTAAATACTTTTGAAGTTAATTCCAATACTTCTATCTATCCCAATCCTGCAAATCAAAAACTCATTGTAGAAACCCAACAACCATCAACTATTGTTGTATATGATTTATTGGGTACAAAAATACTAGAGGCCACAGCAGAAAACACCTTGCACCAGTGCGAAACAAAAACTTGGGAACAGGGTATTTATCTGGTAAAAATAACTATAAATCAGCGGACTACGGTTAAAAAAATTGAAGTAATACATCCATAAAAAACGCCCCGATTTTCGGGGCGTTTTTATTATTTATACATCTTATCACGTTGTTCCTTAATAGCAGGATCGTTAATGTATTCGTCAAAAGTCAAGCGTTTATCAATGAGTCCATTCGGAGTTAATTCAATAATGCGGTTAGCAATGGTTTGGCTAAACTCATGATCATGTGTGGTAAACAACGCAATGTGATTCCAATCTTTTAAAGCGTTGTTAAATGCGGTAATCGATTCCAAATCCAAATGGTTGGTAGGCTCATCCAAAAGCAAACAATTGGCATTGGTTAACATCATACGGCTGGTCATACAACGTACTTTTTCACCTCCACTTAATACATTAGATTTTTTAAATACCTCTTCGCCACTAAACAACATCTTACCTAAGAATCCACGTATATATGTTTCATCTTTTTCTTTACTGAATTGACGTAACCAATCAACTAGATTATCATCACCATTGAAGTAATGGTTGTTTTCATTAGGCAGGTATGATGTAGTAATGGTTTGGCCCCAAGCTATGTTTCCTGCATCTGGTTTAATTTCATCAACCAATACTTGATAAAAGGCAGTAGGTGCCATTGGGTTCCGGCTTAGTAAAGCCACTTTATCACCTTTAACTAATGTAAAAGTAATGTCGTTAAATAAAACCGTTCCATCAGGAGCTTTTTTACTCAGGTGTTCCACATTTAAAATTTGGTCACCACAATCGCGGTCGGCTTTAAAAATAATGGCAGGGTATTTACGGGCTGATGGTCTGATTTCATCAACGTTTAGTTTCTCTAATAATTTTTTACGGCTGGTTGCTTGGCGACTTTTAGATGCATTTGCACTAAAACGTTCAATAAATTCTTGTAACTCCTTACGTTTGTCTTCTACCTTTTTGTTTTGATCAGAACGTTGGCGCAAGGCTAACTGGCTGCTCTCATACCAAAAAGAGTAATTACCCGTGAATAACTGAACTTTGCCAAAATCAATATCAGCCACATGGGTACAAACGGCATCTAAAAAATGCCTATCATGGCTTACTACAATTACTGTATTTTGAAAATCGGCCAAGAAGTTTTCTAACCAACCAATTGTTTCTACGTCTAAATCGTTGGTAGGTTCATCCAGTAATAAAATATCAGGATTTCCAAATAACGCTTGAGCCAACAATACACGTACCTTTTCTTTTCCGCTTAGCTCGCTCATTAATGTGCTATGGGATTCCTCTTTTACACCTAGGCTACTTAATAATTCAGCGGCATCACTTTCTGCATTCCAACCTTCCATATCGGCAAAAATACCTTCTAAAACACCTGCACGTTCACCATCAGCATCAGTAAAATCGGCTTTGGCGTATAAAGCATCTTTTTCTAGCATTACCTCCAAAAGTTTTTTGTTACCCATAATTACGGTTTGCAATACTGGGTAGTTATCAAAAGCAAAGTGGTTTTGAGAAAGTACGCTCATGCGTTCACCGGGTGTCATAGATACGTTACCAGTGGTGGGTTCAATTTCGCCCGACATGATTTTTAACAAGGTAGATTTTCCTGCACCGTTTGCGCCAATCACACCATAGCAGTTGCCTGGTGCAAATTTAATATTCACTTCATCAAATAACACGCGCTTACCATAGCGCAAACTTAAATTAGATACTGATAACATGGAGCCTTACAAATTTGAGGGCGCGAAAGTACGAAAAAGAGTTTAATGTTGTGAAGATTAAGTTTTAGAGGTTAATTAACTGGGCGATAAGCTTAAGCCCAGTAATAAATGAGCTAAGTTTATGATTAAATAAATCCAGTGAAACGTTCAAATCCATTTGCAGTTAAAACGGTACAAAGACAATCTAACAGAATACAATTTAAGTGGTCTAACGCTCGACAATACGATCTTAACTGGTTTTTAGTCTTCTTCTTCTGGTGGTGCCTCTTCGTTATAGCTAAAGTAAGTTTCGCCAATAGCTAATAGCAATTCTTTCACTTCATTTGCCTTGTCGGAGTCTTGTTGTTTTTCAAATGCTACCACTAGGTTTCTTAGAATTCTTTTTACGATAGACAAATTACCACAGGCTTCAAAATAATCGGGTTGTGGTTCGATTTTAATTTGCCTTAAAAACTGTTCAAGATTGGCTTTACTAAAAACAGCACCATTATTAAATGCATTAATGTAAAACAGAACGCGTCCTTCGCGGTAATCGTGTTGCGTTTTTAAGTTAAATGGATCGTTAATTAGCAGCAGTTTATTCTCTTCTTTATATGCGCAAACAAAATGTTGAGGTAGGTTTACTCCAAAAATGGGCAGGTGTAGTCTTTGTCCTAGCAAAATATAGATAACCGCCAACATAATGGGGTTACCCTTTCGTGTTTCTAAAACTACATTTATAAACGAATTTTCAGGTGCGTGGTAGTTGTCTGTATTACCCTTAAATCCTAACTCGTGGTATACAGCACTGTTTATAATGCGTACTTTTTCATACGGACTTAAATCGTGGTTCATATCTAGCCAAATATCTAAGCGGATTTTATCTATTTGGTTAATAATATCTTGTGTATTTAAATTTGGATACCGGTAACGTGCGATTAAGCAAATACCCCTTAGCAGATCTTGTTCAGATGAGCAGTACCAATCACCAAATTCCTTTAATAGTTCTGTATATTGTATACGGTGAACTACTTGTAAAAGTCTATGTTGTTGGGTTTTATTTTGCAGTTTACTCCACCCGCTTTCCAAAATTGGAATAGCTTCTTTGCCTAATGATAAAAGTTTACTTTCCACATGGTCAAGTACCTCTTGGTCATCATCATCAAGCAAAGCAATTAACGAATGAATTTCCCGCTCCATCATGCTTTATTTGGTGCAGCTATTTTTTTGCCGTTTTTTTAGCGCGTGTTTTCTTTGCGGCTATTTTTTTAGCAGCAGTTTTTTTAGGTGCCTTTTTTGCAAATGCGTCTGGTTCTTCTATTTCAATTAGTTTTTTTACTTCATCTAAAGTAATGCTTGCAAGGTCTTCTGCATTATATTTTTCGCCATCTTTCTTGCGCGCTATCTTAATCATCTTTTTACCAAAGCGTATAAATGGTCCCCATCGGCCGTTTTCAAGGCTAATCTTTTCTTCTTCCCATTGTTGTATAAAACGGTTGGCTTCCTTATCTATTTTCTTTCCAATCAACTCATCCATCTGTGGCTGGGTAAGTTCATCAAAATCATAATTACGTGGTACGTTTATGTATAAATCATTCCATTTAATAAATGGTCCAAAGCGACCTTTACCTTTGGTAATAGGTTTGTTTTTATAAGTACCAACCGGAGCATCTGCTGTTTGTTTAGCATTAATTACTTCGGCAACACGTGCTAAATCAACTTCCATTAACTCTTCGCCTTTGGGCAAAGATATAAAATCATCTCCCCACTTCACGTAAGGCCCGTAACGGCCTACATTAACCGATACTTCCTTGCCTAAATATTCGCCAAGTGTACGGGGTAATTTAAATAATTCTAGCGCTTCTTCCAATGATATTGAATCGATACGCTGACTTTGTAATAACTTACCGTATTGTGGTTTTTCCTCTTCGGTAGCTTCGCCTAATTGTACATAAGGACCAAATTTACCCACCTTAGCGTAGATATTTTTACCCGTTGACGGATCTATACCAAGGGTACGTTCGCCACTTTGACGCTCGGCTGTTTCAGTTGTTTTTTCTACGTCTTCATGAAATGGTTTATAGAAATCCGCAATCATTGTATTCCATTGTATTTGGCCGCGAGCAATCTCATCAAACTCTTTTTCTACATTAGCTGTAAAGTTGTAATCCATAATTTTATCAAAGTGTTTCGATAAGAAGTCAGTTACAATCATTCCAATATCACTCGGGAAAAGTTTTGCTTTTTCGCTTCCGAATTTCTCTGCTTTTACTTCATGTTTAATATCGCCTTTTTCTAAAGTCAAGGTATTAAATTTACGGTCTTTCCCGTCACGGTCTTCTTTTACCACATAACCACGTTTTTGTATGGTACTAATTGTTGGTGCGTAGGTTGATGGACGGCCAATGCCTAATTCTTCAAGTTTCTTTACCAAGCTGGCCTCTGTGTATCTTGGTGCAGGACGAGTGTACCTCTCGGTAGCATCCATATTAATTAGGGTAAGTTTCTCACCGACCTTTAATGGAGGCAGCATTTTACTGTTTTCGTTTTCGGTTTCATCATCAGTACTCTCTAAGTATACTTTTAAGAAACCGTCAAACTTTAATACCTCACCTGTTGCAGTTAAGGTATCGGATAAAGTACTTACACCAATTTGTGCAATGGTACGTTCTATTTGCGCTTTGCTCATTTGCGAGGCGATAGCGCGTTTATAAATTAAATCGTACAGTCTTTTTTCTTGAGGGGTACCATCAATATCTACGTTTTCAAAATAGGTAGGACGTATAGCCTCGTGAGCTTCTTGGGCGCTATCGTTTTTAGTAGTATAACGTTTAGGATTGCTGTATTGTGCACCAAAGTTATTAGTAATATAATTTTTGGCCGCACCAATTGCTAGTTCACTTAAGTTTACACTGTCAGTACGCATGTATGTAATGAATCCATGTTCGTATAGTTTTTGTGCTATACTCATAGTTGTACTTACTCCGTAGCCTAGTTTCCTACTTGCTTCTTGTTGTAGTGTTGATGTGGTAAAGGGTGGAGCAGGAGATTTTTCTGCGGGTTTAACCTCTAAATTATTAATGGTAAAATCGGCATTAATACATTTTTGTAAAAACACCATTGCATCAGCTTCCTTATCAAAACGTTTTGATAATTCTGCATCCATTTGTTTGCCACTTACATTAAAGTGTGCAACTATTTTAAAAGCAGAAGTGTGGCTGAAGTTATTAATTTCTCTTTCACGCTCCACTATTAACCTAACCGCAACGGATTGCACGCGCCCGGCACTTAAGTTACCTTTTATTTTTTTCCAGAGTACTGGTGATAATTCAAAACCTACTAACCTATCTAAAACCCTTCTTGCTTGTTGTGCATTTACTAGGTTATAATCTATTCCTCGAGGATTCTCTATTGCGCGTAAAATAGCAGGCTTAGTAATTTCATGAAAAACAATACGCTTGGTGTTTTCTGGTGTTAATTTTAGCACCTCGCTTAGATGCCAAGAAATGGCTTCACCCTCACGGTCTTCATCGGATGCTAACCAAACCATATCACTTTGCGCGGCTAGTTTTTTCAATTCACTTACTACAGCTTTTTTTTCTGCAGGCACTTCATATTGAGGTTCGAAATTCTTATCAATTCTAATGGCTTCGTCACCTTTCGCCAAATCTCGTATATGGCCATAACAGCTTTTTACGATAAAGTCTTTACCTAGAAATTTCTCTATGGTTTTTGCCTTTGCAGGCGACTCAACTATCACAAGGTTCTTTGTCATACGGCAATATTACTAACTTATATAAAAACAAAAAACAGTGAGTAAAAGCTCACTGTTTCGGTACGCACGTTACAATTTTTTTTAGTTTACAACAAGTTTGTGCGCAAATGTTCCATTTTGTGTGGTAACATTTATCAGGTAAATGCCTGCTTTTAAATCACTACGGTTTATGGCCAAGCTATGCATACCCGCTTGCATTTCGCCTTGTTGGAGTGTGCTTACTTTACGACCTGTTACTTCACAAATATTAATTTCAATGTGTTGTGTTTGTTTCAACTCAAACTGTGTATAAGTATAACCTTCCATAGGGTTAGGATATACATTAAATGCCATTTCTTGTTTTAAATTATCTAATAATCCTGTTGATGAAGTGATTGAAAAATCATCAATAAAGGTGTTGTTACCCCTTAAATTTCTTAACTCAAAGCGTATGCGTGCATTAGTCATGTTGCGGTATGGAGTTAAGTCAAAAATTAGTGTTGTCCATTGCGATGTTTCGGTTGGAACTAATTCTGTTGTTGCCATGCTTAATGATGGTGTTGCTGAATAAATTTTAGTTTCATTTCTGCCAAAATCACCACTAATCCCAATTTCTAAAACATCTCCAGAATTTTTTCGTGCATTTGCCAAACGTACTTTTAATACTGGGTTAGCTAATGCAGAAATATCAATTAATGGAGAGTTAAATTCATCTCGAGTGTGTGTAGTTGCCGTATAATTATAGTTGCGAAACGCTATACTTTTTGTTCCGCCATAGCCTACGTTGTCTAATTTCCATCCGTTTACTCCGTTTTGTAGGTTTTGTATGCGCCATCCTGCCGAAGTGATATTTGCATCTTCAAATCCATAGCTATAAGGTGCTTTAATGTTGGATTGGGCAACTGTTGCATAACTACCATCTGGTAAAACTCCTGCAGCTGCTAAATTAGCATTAGAGTAAATAGATGCTCTGTAAAGACTCATTTGTGCAATGGCTCGTGCCTTTTGACCAAGTGTGTAGGTATTGGCGCATTTACCATCTAAATAATCCATATAATTATTGATCATATCCGGTAAATCAGGATTATCGCCTGTACATGAGTTTAATGTTGCATCACATACCGAACCATAATTAGCTTCAGCTACAGGTGGTGTATCACAAACACGATCACCTGCTGATGAGCAGTTTGATACTGACTGGCCTGCGCAGCCATCTTGAAAAGGATGATACAAACCTACCCAATGTCCAACTTCGTGCGTTAAAGTACGCCCCATGTGGCTTGTGTTACCCGATTGTATGCTTCCCACATAATCGGCACGAATAACGATACCATCATTATTAGGTGCAAATGACATGTATGAAGGAAATTGCGCATAACCTAGAACAGTTCCACCACTTGTGCCTCCAAGGCTGATACTTTTTACAACCCAAATGTTCAGGTATTTAGCACTATTCCACCTGCTCAATGCTTTTACATTGTCACTCGCATTTTCTGTGGCCGTGCTTTGTATGCGGTTGATACCATCATGTCGAATACCATTAGGGTCAACTTGTGCCAACCTAAATTCAAACTCCATGTCAGTCGCATTAGGGTTGGTACTTTTATCTCCATTAGTTCCAGACTTTTTGCGAAAATCTTCATTTAAAATACGCATTTGATCCATGATTTGTGCTTGGGTGATGTTCTCTGACCCACCATTATGTATCACATGGAATACAACAGGAATGTATCTTACAGTACCTTGTTTAGCAAAACTTTTGTTAGCCAATAACGCTTCAGCAATTTTACTTGCTTCTTGGTTCCCTCTCTCTTCTTCTATAGCCAATAACGGATTGGCTTGTTTCATTTGGTAATGAACTTGGTCAGTTGCACAAGGAATAATTTCCTGAGCTTGTGTATTTATAAATGCTAATGAGAAGATGCTTGCTAATAAGATTTTTTTCATCTGAATATGTTGATCAACTTTTATTGTTATTTAAGCTGCAAGATAGCGCTAAAATATTTAAAAATAGTGCCATGTCACTTATCAACTTGCCAAACTTTTACATCATAGGTCTTGGTATACAGTGGTTTGAAACAAATTTAATATGGTTAGAATTAGTTATAAGTTTTACTTATCAATTAATGGCATTATTTCTAAGCAAAAAATCAGCTAAAACCAAGGCTGCCATAGCTTCTACAATAGGTACCGCGCGTGGCACCACACATGGGTCGTGCCTTCCGCTTGCTGCTAAGGTAACTTCTTCTCCTTGGTTTGATATAGTTTGTTGCTCGCTTCTAATCGTGGCAACTGGTTTAAATGCGCATCTAAAATATATCGGTTCTCCATTACTTATGCCGCCTTGCACACCACCACTATTATTGGTGCGGGTATGTGTCCCGGTCTCAGTGATAAAAAATTCGTCATTGTGCGCACTTCCAAACGATTGCGCTGCGTCAAAACCACTGCCAATTTCAAATCCTTTACAAGCGTTTATACTTAACATGGCTTTACCTAATTCGGCATGTAGTTTATCAAACACGGGTTCGCCCAAGCCAGCAGTTACATTATTGATTATACAGGTAATTGCTCCACCAACACTATCCCCTTTTTTACCGGTTTCGGTAATCAAATCAATCATTTGGTTTGATACCTTTTCATCTGGGCAACGTACCATGCTTTTTTCAATGTATGATGTGTCTATTGTTTCAGGTAAGGTTAATAATTTTATTGGTCCAACCTGACTAACATAGGCTTGGATAGATATGCCTTTTTCTGTTAAAAATAATTTAGCAACTGCACCCGCTAAAACACGTGCTACAGTTTCACGTGCCGATGATCGTCCTCCACCACGGTAATCGCGTATGCCATATTTGGTTTGATAGGCATAATCAGCATGCGATGGACGAAAAACATCTTTTAAATGCGAGTAATCTTGGCTGCGTTGATCTTTGTTGCGCACCATCATACAAATAGGTGCTCCAGTGGTTTTTCCTTCAAATACTCCAGATAAAATTTCGAACGACTCGTCTTCTTTTCTTGCTGAGGTAATCGCGCTTTGTCCTGGTTTGCGCTTATTTAACTCGGCCTGAATAAGATCTATATCAATACTTAAATTACTGGGACAACCATCAATAACAACGCCCAAAGCTGATCCATGACTTTCACCAAAAGTAGTAATGCGAAAGAGTTGTCCGTATGTATTTCCTGCCATGTATGTATTTATAAATTGTGAGGTTTATTTTTAAATAAAGGGTAAGTTTAATTGCTTATGGTTCAGTGGTAATTTCAAAACCAACTTTACGTAGATCGTCCCAAAAATGGGGATATGATTTTTCTACAACTTGGCTATCATTAATTACTAAATCATTAAACAACAATGCGAGCGGAGCAAATGCCATTGCCATGCGGTGGTCTTGATAGGTGTTAATCGAAATTGGTTTTATGAGGCTTTCCTTTTCAATTTTGTTTATCAGAAGTTCGTTGCCATTGTTCGAAATATCAAATCCGCACTTAACCAACTCCTTGCAAAGTACTGTTAATCGTTTGCTTTCTTTTGCTTGTAAATGTGCCACATTTACAAAAGTACAAGGAATATTTAACGCACACATCAATACAGCCATGGCAGGTACCATATCGGGATAGTTTAACATATCGTAGTGTGCCTGTTCTAGTATATTGTTGTTTTTGTCTAGTGTTGATCCTTGCTTGGTGTATATCGTATTTACACCTAAACTTTCCATGTACTCTGCTATCATGGCATCACCTTGTGCACTTTTGGGTTTAATGTTATTTAGTTGGATGTTTCCGCTTACGGCCATAGCTAATAATTGATACCAAAAAGCTGCTGCACTCCAATCTGGTTCAATAAAAAAAGTTTCTGTTTTTGTTAGTGTGTGATATGGCCTAATTACTACATCATCTTGTAATGTTACATCAACTCCAAATTGTTTCAATACATCGGATGTTAAAGAAATATATGGCTTTGACACGGTATGTTTACCTAATCGAATGGATAAACCATTTTTAAAATTTGGGGCTACCAACATCAACGCACTCACAAACTGACTACTTATTGATGCATCAACAGTAGCAACACCGCCATGAAGGTTTTTGCCTTTGATTCGAAGGGGTGGAAATCCTTCTTTATCGATGTAATCAATATCGGCACCTAGTTGAATTAATGCATTTACCAATGCCCCAATGGGCCTGTTGTGCATGCGTTCACTGCCATGTAAAATTACATTTGTATGGGGTGTAGAAGCATAATATGCGGTTAGAAATCGCATGCAAGTTCCTGCATTTTTTACATCAACTGAACCTTGTGTTTGTTGCAATGCATGTTGCATGATTAGACAATCATCGGCAGTAGACATGTTCTGAATAACGGTATTAGATGAAAGCACTTTGTTTAAAACCAGTACTCGGTTGCAAATGCTTTTTGATGCAGGTAGTGTGATGTTACCTGTTAATTGTTTGGTTGGATGTTTTATTCGAAGGTTACTCATAACCCATCGTAATAATTTAAAGCAAGTGCTATTTGAGCATCAGTACAAGTGTAATCGAATCCTGCTTTGCCAATACGTTTTAGTAAGCTAAAGTTGATGTTTTGGTTGCTGTTCTTTTTGTCTTGGCGCATAAACTTAATAAGTTCGGGCGATAAAATATTTCGCAACGAATATTTAGGAAAGTGCTGTAAAATCACTTCACTAATTAATCTCAATTCTCTCCCGCTTAATCCATTGTTTTCTTTAGATAAAAACGCCTCGCAAATCATACCAATGGCAATTGCTTCGCCATGCTTTAGTGGATTCTTATCGTGTAATAAAGAGTAAGATTCAATAGCATGACCAACAGTATGGCCGAAGTTTAGCACTTTACGTAAGCCGTCTTCCTCGGGGTCTTTTTTAACAATTTGAGTTTTAACCTTGATAGAACCATGAATAAGTTGGCTCATGCTTTCTACATCAATATTTTTTACACGGATTACCTTTTCCCAATATTCTTCCACAGCTACTAGGCCATGTTTAATAATTTCGGCAAAACCATTTAGTAATTCTCTTTTGGGTAAAGTGGCCAAAAAATCAGCACTTACAAATACCGAACTCGGGTTTTTTATGATGCCAACCGCATTCTTAATGCCCAGGTAATCTATTCCTAACTTCCCACCTATGCTACTATCAACCATGGCTAAAAGTGTTGTTGGAACATTTATGAAATCAATTCCACGTTTAAAAGTTGCTGCTGCAAAACCACCAATATCTCCAATAACACCTCCACCTAAATTAATTAAAGCTGTTTGTTTATCAGCTTGATTTTTTATTAGTTCATCCCAAATAATTTGTAAGTTGTTAACCGTTTTGTGTTCTTCACCACTTGCTATTTTTATCACCTTAACGTCAAAAAGAGTTTTGGTTAAAATGGGTAAACAATACTTTTCGGTATTTTCGTCAACTAGCACAAATACCTGCGAGTACGAGCGTTCAATTAACTGTTCTAACAGTAAATCAAATACTTCAGGGCCTATGTAAATACTATAATCCTTTAGGTTGTATTCTTTCAAGCGAATAAAAATTAATAATTGGTTTATGACAAAAAATAGCTAGGTGCGATTATTTTTGCGCAAACAAATTTGTGGTATTTTCGGTTAAATTAATAATTAAGTAATAAAAACTGTGCAAACCAATATACAAAGTGAGCCCGCTGCCTTAAGTTTCGATAACACTGAAATTGCTTTTAAGTCCAAAAGCAACAACGACTTAACTCATTCATACTTGTTGTTTAAAGCGATTGGATATAACTGGTTAGTAAAGTTGGGTCCGCAAATGGTAAATGGTGCATTTAATATAGGTTTGCCCATAAAAGGGCTAATTAAAAGCACTGTTTTTAAACAATTCTGTGGTGGCGAAAGCATGGAAGATTGTAACAAAACCATTGAGCAATTGTATGGTTATGGCGTAGGTACTATTTTAGACTATAGTGTGGAAGGAGAAGAAAAAGAGGAAAGTTTTAATGCCACTGTTACCGAAACGCTAGAAACCATAACCAAAGCCCAAAACAATCCTAAGATACCATTTTGTGTTTTTAAAGTGACCGGCTTGGCTAGGTTTGATTTATTGGCAAAAGTGTCGGCCAAAGAAATCTTGACAATGAATGAAGAAAGTGAGTGGGGGCTTGTGAGAAATCGTATACATCAAATTTGTAAAATGGCATACCTGAAAGATGTGCGTGTTTTTATTGATGCGGAGGAATCTTGGATTCAACCCGCTATTGATGATTTGGCACACGATATGATGCTTGAGTTTAATAAACAAAAATGTGTTATATACAATACCATTCAATTATACCGCCACGATAGATTAGATTTTGTAAAAGATAGTTTTAATGGTGCTATTAAACACAACTATTACCTAGGATTAAAATTGGTGCGCGGTGCTTATATGGAAAAAGAAAGAGCACGCGCATCTAAAATGGGCTACCCAAGCCCAATACAACCTGATAAGTTAAGCACTGATAAAGATTACAACAATGCACTAGGTTTTTGCATCGATCATATAGATAGAATTAGTGTTTGTGCAGGGTCACATAACGAACAAAGCAGTATGTTTTTAACTGAATTAATGGCACAAAAAAGTTTAGCCAACAACGACCAACGTATTTATTTTTCGCAGTTATTCGGTATGAGTGATCACATTAGTTTTAACTTATCAAGTGCAGGATATAACGTAGCTAAATATTTGCCATATGGCCCAGTTAAAGCAGTAATGCCCTATTTGTTTAGGCGTGCAGCAGAAAATACCTCAGTGAAAGGTCAAGCCGGAAGGGAGCTTACCTTGATCAGCAGGGAAGTAGCTCGTAGGAAAAAAGCTTAAGTTTTTTTTGCTTTGTTCTGTAACCCAACCATACTTACCATGATCATGGCGAAGTAGGCTAACCAAAATGGCCGGCCATCGGCATAAGTTGTGATAAACGCAAAAGCATACATGGCTAATGTGGTTGCCAATAAAATCATAGATGCCCAGGTTAA
Organism: Bacteroidota bacterium; assembly: GCA_947491825.1. Lineage (GTDB taxonomy): Bacteria > Bacteroidota > Bacteroidia > UKL13-3 > UKL13-3 > UBA6183. The sequence goes on along the minus strand of CANLLM010000002.1, from coordinate 40,473 downwards.
TGCTTTGTTGGTTTTAATAGCCGATTTAATGCTGAATAGGTAAATTAATCCAACCAAACCCAGCGTTAAAATTGGGGCTAATAGGGAGTTGATACGCTTTAAATTAAGTCCTATATTTTCAGGGTTAATGACCCAAAACATGTTGTTTTTTTCGCCTGGTGTAAGGTATGCGTATTGCCTAACCCAATAGCTTTCGGCTAAATATGTGGTGATTAAAATTAAACCCAACGCAAATGCATGTTCCCTCTTGCCTTGCACAAACAGATAAACTACCGCAAATGGCATTACTACCGCAATACTTTCTTTTGCTAAAAAACCCAAAACAAAAGAAACCATAAATAACCACCACGATAGTTTAAGTGTAGCATAAATACATGTGCTCACAAAAAACATTACACCTGCATCTACATAACCAATCGTGGTGTAATAAAAAGCAGGAAACGAAACCGAAAACAACATCAACCCTAGCCAAATATAACCTTTACTAATTTTTAAATACAACATGCTATGGTATAACATAAACATACTAAGAAGCAGTAATATTTGATTTATTATGTTAATGGCAGTAAGTGGCTCTAAAGGCAAACTAGCTGCTATAAATGGAACCAACATTCGCCAATTAGAGGCTGGACGAATTACATCCGAAGGTGTTTCGCCTCTAAAATGCTCTACATAAGCGATAAAATATCTTGCATCGTTAAGTGGTCTATTAACTATTGCGTTGTTTCGATTAAAGCGAACACCAGTTATGGTTACAAATAAAATTAATGTAACTAGGCTTAGCCAAAGTATTGATTTATTGGATAAGAATTGAGCTATAATGTGCAGTGATTTCAAGTAATTAATCTTTTTTATTGGGGTGAAATTAATAGAAATATGGGTAATTGTGATGTATAACCTAAGTGGCTAGTATTCATCGCCTAAAAAAGCCGCCACCAAATACTTGTAAGTATAATGACAAAACGAAAAAATGAATAAAAATAAGGAATGATGGCCGCAGCAAGAATTTCCATTCCAAAAAATAGCGTGAAATTTTGTTTTTTATGTTGATAATATGGGAAAAAATCGGGGTGTTTCACGCCCTGCGAACAACATAAGTATTTGGTAAATAGTATATAAAAAATATCCACACCTATGTGGATACAATAAAGTAAGGTTGTATATATGTTGATGTCGTGAAACATTTTATTTGATACAATAGGTTGGAATAAATTATGCGTTTAACATACTTAGGTCATTCATGTTTCCAGATGGAGATGAGCGGTAAGCTTATTGTATTTGATCCATTTATAAGGGGAAATGAATTGGCTGCTAAAATAGTATTTTCAGAACTTGAAGCTGATTATATCATGGTATCGCACGGGCATGAAGATCATACTGCAGATTTGGTTGACTTAGCTAAACAAACAGGTGCAACCGTGGTGGCAAACTGGGAAATTCATGCATGGTTAAACAAGCAAGGTATTACCAAAACACACCCGATGAATATTGGTGGTAAATGGACTTTTGATTTTGGAACTGTACAAATGGTTTATGCTGCTCATTCAAGTTCATTGCCTGACGGTAGCTATGGAGGCACAGCTGTTGGATTTGTGCTATCAAACGAAGCCAACAATGAAGCCATTTATTTCGCGGGTGATACTGGATTGTATAGCGATATGAGCTATATAGGCGAACAGTACCGCATAAATTTAGCAGTTTTACCAATAGGTGATAATTTCACAATGGGGTATGTAGATGCGACCAGGGCTGCAGATATGTTAGGTTGTGAAAAAGTAGTTGCTATGCATTTTGATACATTTGACCTTATTAAAGTTGATCACGAAAAGGCTAAAAACTATTTCGAAAAGCACGAAAAAACATTAATTATTCCAGCTGTGGGCAGCATTATAACCATTTAATTATTTAACAAACGACTATCATAATCATGGGAAAAATAATATCAGTAGTAAATCAAAAAGGTGGTGTAGGTAAAACTACAACTGCCGTTAACTTGGCCGCAAGTTTAGCCGTGTTAGAATACAAAACATTAGTGGTAGATGCAGATCCTCAAGCTAACACAACATCTCACTTAGGTTTCGATCCTAAAAATGTTGAGTTGGGTTTGTATGAGGTAATGATTAACGATATATCAGCTCGCGAAGCCATTATAAAAACTGAAGTTGACTTTTTAGATTTACTTCCATCTAATATTGACTTAGTAGGTGCCGAAATTGAATTGATTAATGTGCCTAATCGTGAGCGTGTTTTACGCCATGCTTTAAGTTCTATTAAAAAAGATTACGATTTTATTATTGTTGATTGTTCACCATCATTGGGTATTATTACCACTAACTCACTTACAGCAAGCGATAGTGTAATTATTCCAGTGCAGTGCGAATATTTTGCTTTGGAAGGTTTGGGCAAATTATTGAACACGATAAAAATTGTTCAAAGCAGCATTAACCCCGAGTTGCAAATAGAAGGTTTGTTATTAACCATGTATGATATGCGCTTACGATTAAGTAACCAAGTTGTTGAAGAAGTGAAAATGCACTTCCAACAAATGGTGTTTGATACCATTATACAGCGTAATACTCGTTTAAGTGAAGCTCCTAGTTTTGGGAAGCCAGTTATTGCTTACGATGCTGAGTGTAAGGGTACAATCAACTACTTAAATTTAGCCAAAGAGTTGTTGCAAAAAAATGGTTTAACGAAAATGAACATGTTTGAGTCTAGCACACTCAATTAATTGTTTACTCACAAAAATATAAAGAACATTAACTTATGAGTCAACCTAAAAAAAGTGGACTAGGTCGTGGATTAAGCGCATTACTTTCTGATGCCAGCACGGATATTACCAATACAGCAACAGAAGCAAGACCGGCTAATTCAATTAGTGAAATATCAATAAGCCAAATACAAGCTAACCCATTCCAACCTCGTACAGAGTTTGAAGAAGTGGCTTTAGCAGAATTAGCAGAGTCGATTAAAATACATGGAGTTATTCAGCCCATTACAGTTCGTAAAATGGGTTACGATAGCTACCAAATTATATCTGGTGAACGCAGAACACGTGCCAGTATTTTGGCAGGATTATCTAGGATTCCTGCTTACATACGTGTAGCCAACGACCAAGAAATGCTAGAAATGGCATTGATAGAAAACATACAACGTGAAGAGTTAAACCCCATTGAAATTGGATTAAGCTACAAGCGTTTAATGGAAGAATGCAGTTTAAAACAAGATGAAGTAGGAGATAGGGTTGGTAAAAACAGAAGCACTGTTACTAATTATTTACGTTTATTAAAATTACCCGACTCTGTTCAGCTAGCTCTTAAAGAAGGCAAAATTACTATGGGCCACGCGCGTGCGATTATTAACGTTGACGATCCCAAAAAGCAGGAGTGGATGTTGGAGCAAATGTTGGCCAACGAACTAAGCGTGCGCAGTGTAGAGCACTTGGTACGTGAAGAGAACAACAAGCCTAACGATACAAAAGCAAATAAACCTGCTGCTAAGCCTAATAAATCTGAAACATTGGTGGAGTATCAAAAAAGTTTAAGTGATATGTTTAACACCAAAATTAGCATCAAAGCTGATGACAAAGGACGTGGAAATATTAAAATTCCATTTCGTTCGCAAGCTGAATTACAACGTATTTTAGACTTGATGCAATTAGACGAAAACTAATTGGTTTGAACTATAATTATAAAACGTCAAACGCATTGCGCGTTTGGCGTTTTTTGTTTTCTTTCGTTCAGATACTGCGTTATAAAGGTGGAAGTGTTTTACCTCAGCGTTCTCTAAGATTTTCAAATGCTTTGGTTGATGAATATTTAAATAAGTTGATTACGTCCATTTGGGATTTAATTCTTTTACAGGCAGCCACTATACCCTTCATATCTTTTATGCCAACTTTGGCTATTACTCCAAACAGATTCTGCTTTGGTTAATGTACCAATTGTTAAGTACCTTTTGGTACATTTAATAATCCACCCTAATTTGTTTACATTTGCCATTGTTAAAAATGAATAGTAAGTATATTTTAGGTGTTATGACGATTTTGCTGTTTTTTGTAAGCAAAAGAGTGCTAGCTCAAGGGCCTATCAACGATAGTTTAACTTCAACTCCTGCTGGCTTTAGCAACGATACATCATATAGAAGTATCAAGCGTAATACAGCAGCTAAAAACGACACCTCTATTTTTGTAAAACATTCACCTAAAAAAGCAACTTTGTTATCAGTTTTTTTGCCAGGTGCTGGACAAGCATACAATAAAAAGTACTGGAAAATGCCTATTGTATATGCAGCTGGTGGAACAGCAGTTTATGGAATTATCTTTTACTCCAAACAATACAACAATTTCAAATCGGCATACTCCGAGCGTTTAACAAGGGGCAATAATGCAGATAATTACTACAATCAGTTTCAAACCCCAACATTAAAAAGTTACCGTGATTATTACCGTTATTACCGTGATTTATCCTTTATTGGATTGGGTGCTATTTACATTTTGCAAATTATTGATGCCACAGTTGATGCTCATTTTTTTGATTTTAAAATTACCGATGATTTATCGTTAAACGTACAACCCACCTATCAATTTGTTGGCTCAATACCAAGTTCTCAAATTTTATTTACGTTTAAGTTTTAAAAAAATGCGGAGAATGTGTATTTTTACTACGAATTTTAATCCGCATAAACATTAATCCTCACAACCAATTCCAACTCAATAACAACATTATCAGATGAAAATTGCATTATTAGGTTACGGCAAAATGGGTAAAGCAGTTGAAAAAATTGCACTTGCTAAAGGTCACGAAATTGTATACAAAGTTAGCTTGGAAAACTCCTTCGATTTTATGCCAATTAGCTTGCAAAATGTTGATGTTGCAATAGACTTTAGTATGCCAGATGCTGCAGTAGAAAACATCAATAAATGTTTTGAAGCAAAAGTCCCTTTAGTTATTGGCACCACGGGTTGGTATGATCAGTTTGGTGCGATTAAAAGCCGCTGTTTATCTGAAGAACAAAGCATGGTTTACAGCACTAACTTTAGTGTTGGTGTAAATATCTTCTTTAAATTAAATAAATTGTTGGCAAAAATGATGGCCGAACAAGAAGATTATGATGTAATGATTGAGGAAATTCATCATACCGAGAAAAAAGACCATCCAAGCGGCACGGCTTTAACTTTGGTTAATCAAATATTAGCAGAAAGTAAACTTAAAGACAGTTATAAAGGCCGATTAATTTATAATGAAAACATGCCTTCACAAAGTTTAAAACCTAACGAATTGCTTATTGAATCAAAACGTGTTGCCGATGTGACAGGCGACCATTTTGTGAAATACGAGTCGGTTATTGATGGCATAGAAATTCGCCATGTAGCTAAATCGCGTTATGGTTTTGCAAAAGGTGCTGTGCTTGCGGCAGAGTGGTTAATGGGTAAAAAAGGTATTTATACCATGGAAGATATTTTAAATCTTTAATTGCCCTTCCATAATTAATTTAATCCGTTTAACAATATATAAACAGACAATGAAGGTTTGCTCGTTATTTAAACAAGTAAGTCATTCATCACATTAATCAAATAAAAAAACATGTACAATAAATTTTTTGCCATGCTTAATAAGCGCGAACAATATAGTTTTTGGCTAATGAGCGGCATCAACTTGTTCTTCTTTATTATCATGAGCTTTGTATTGGGCTCATCTTTTGTAACCAATATTCTGTTTTTTATATTGATACAATCAGCCATAATTGGCTACTACATTTTTGTTAATCGTTTTAAACGTAAAACCAAATCACGTGAGTGGATTGATGCTATAGCATTTGCAGTAGTTGCTGCTACTTTAATTCGTACATTTTTTATTGAAGCATATACCATACCTACCTCATCAATGGAAAAATCGTTACTAGTTGGCGATTTTTTGTTTGTAAGTAAAGTAAACTATGGTGCTCGTGCACCTATTACACCTGTTAGTTTTCCATTTGCCCACAATACCATGCCTTTAGTGGGTGGGAACTCTTATATTGAGTGGCCAAATATGCCATACATGCGTTTGCCCGGTTTCCAAAAAATTAAAAATAATGATGTAGTGGTATTTAATTATCCGGCAGAAGACGGACGACCTTTAGATAAAAAAGAAAATTACATTAAACGTTGTTTAGGTATTGCAGGTGATAGCTTAGCCGTAATTAATCAGCAAGTCTTTATTAATGGTTTAGCCGCGGAAAATCCGCCTAAAATGCAGTTTAAATATTACGTACAAACAGATGGTTCGTTTGATGAAAAGGTTGCTAAACGTAATGATGTAACCGAGGGAGGTCGTGTAAGCGATCAAGGTGATTTTGAATTGTTGTTAACTAAAAATGCTAAAGAAGATTTATTACAGCAAAGTTGGGTTAAAAAAGTAGAAAATACTTTACAAGCCAAAGGTGCAGGAGCTGCATACATCTTTCCGTTTAAGGAAAATTGGGGTTGGAACGTAGATAATTTTGGTGCCGTATACATACCCAAAGAAGGTGATGTAATTAAACTAGATACCGTATCTTATTTCATTTATGAGCGTGCTATTAAGATTTATGAAAATAACCCAACGCTAGACATGAAAGACAATAAAGTTTACTTAGAGGGGAAAGAAATTTCATCATATACTTTTAAACAAAACTATTATTTTATGATGGGTGATAACCGCCACAACTCAGCTGATTCGCGTTTTTGGGGCTTTGTACCCGAAGACCATATAGTGGGCAAGGCATTATTTACTTGGATGAGTTTAGACCCTAATGAAACCAATATTTTCAAGAAAATTCGTTGGAACAGAATTTTTAGAGGGATTAATTAATTACTTCGATTTGATATTAAAAAGCCGCTTTCAATAACTTGTGAGCGGCTTTTTTGTGTTATGCAATTTTTAAAGTTACTAATTGCTTCAGCAATGTTTCGCTCACTTTAATTTCTCCTGTGGTAAGTTTGTTAAAATTGGTAATGGGTGCCTGCAAATGGTGTTGTAACGGAGCCAAATCAATAGTGCTAAATAATCCGCTTGCATTTACCAATGCTTGTGCAACATTGTATTGTGGTAACATTTTTCCGTCATCAATCTTAATACATACGCCAAGTTTTTGCTCGGTAAATGTCATGCAAAAAACACCTTCGGCACCTGTTTTACCTATAATTTCAGGAGCAGTAATTTGCATCATGTCGGTGCAATATCTTTTACTTCCTGCCACCATAAAAGGAAATTCACTAACTGCTTTAATTACAATCTCACAAGCAGCTTTTATGGCATGAGGTAGATGGTTGTTGCTCGCCAAATTCTTATACGCTACAGCTTGATTTTTTATCGGCACACTAAAAATAGGTGCACTGCAACCATCTATGGCAGTAATCATTTGTTGTTCGGGGTATTCATACATTAAGGCACAAACTTCTTTAATGGTTTTTTGCAGCGGGTGGTTTGGGTTAATATAATCTTCTGTTGGCCAATTCATCAATACACAAGTGGCCAACATGCCAGCATGTTTACCGCTGCAATTGTTATGAATATCATGCGGCTTAACATCAGCTTTTATTAATTCATTGGCATCTTTTTTACTACTTGGGTATTGTGGTCCACAGTTTAAGTTATTGGGACTTAATCCAATTTTTTGTAAAATTGAGTTTATCACACGCAAGTGTTCGCTTTCTGCATTGTGTGAGCCACACATTACGGCAATTTCTTCTAAAGTAAAGTTGAATTTTTCGATTCCACCATTAACTATAAGTGGAATTACCTGAAGCAGTTTCATTGCACTTCTTGGGTAACATAATTGCTCCGTATCACCTATGCTAAATACGATCTCATTTTGGTGGTTAACTATACAAACCACACCTCGGTGAAAGCTTTCTAATAAACCACCTCTGTATACTTCAACTAAAATTGGATTCATAAACTACAAATGTAAAATTATTGTGGTTAAAATTTAAATTACCCAAGTGTTGTTCTTATGCTTAAAAACTGAGGTAATATTTCTATATCAAAACTATTGGCTTCCATGTACTCGCCATCTAAATGAGCTTTTAGTTTTTGAGTTGATTGTAAGGATATTTTTTTACACGTTTTGTACTTTAAAAATGAAAGGGGTTTATCTAAATGTTTACCGTTTTCAATTACTGGCAAATACTTTAATCGTTTTAAAAGGGGTAACTTATTAATTATGATTAATTCAAGCAAACCATCATTTACCTCAGCAAATGGCGCTACTTTAAAACCGCCCCCGTATGTTTTGCCATTAGCAGCACTTAGCATAAATAAATTTGTCTCATGGCATTCCCCATCTAAAACAATTTTCACTTTAGTTTCTTTATAGAAAAGCAATAAACTGATAACGGTACTGTAATATGCCGCCTTTCCATACAACAAATTTTTAGCCATTAACTTTTTAACTACCCAACCATCAAAGCCAATACCAACTCCGTTTATAAAAAGTTTTTTATTACAAACTCCTGCATCTGTCTTTTGTGGAGTTGCAAACAATGCGGTTTCAAATTGATGTTGGATTGGTTGCTTACCAATTAGTAAGGTAGCAATATCATTACCTGTTCCACAACTAATGATTCCAATTGGTATGGTAATATTTTTAAAATGATTGAGGGTATAGTTAATTGTACCATCGCCACCCATGATTACCAAATCTGTGAAATTATTCAGATGTTGAGGCAGGTTATTTGTAAATGACTGATAATTGAAGCCATACTGTTTAATGAAAATTTCAAATGAAGGTAAAAGCTTCAATGGTTTGCCTTTCCCCGATTGGGGATTACAAATAACAGCGATATTTCTAATACCAATCAATAGTTTTACGAATTTAATTGACCTTTACCCTGACGTATTATATTAACTTCATTTTCGCTGCAATCAATAATTGTTGAAGGGATATTACCTCCAGCACCTCCACCAATAACACAATCAACTATATGTTCAAACTTTTCATGAATTTCTTCAGGGTTAGTCATGTATTCTAAAATTTCATCATCATGATGAATCGTTGTTACTACTAATGGAGTACCTAATTCTTTTATTATAGTTTGTGCAATTGCATTATCAGGTACCCGTATACCAATTGTTTTTTTATTGCCGCTAAAGTATTTGGTTACATTATTATTTACTTTTAAAATAAATGTAAATGGTCCAGGTAAATTATTTTTGAGCAAGCGAAACACAGCCCTATCAATAACAGCCGTATAATCAGATATGTTTGACAAATCAGAGCAAATAAGGGAGAAGTTAATCTTTTCGGATTTCTTACCTGATACACGTGCCATGCGTTCAATTGCCTTTTTACTGTCTAATCTGCAAGCCATGGCATAAATGGTATCTGTAGGTAAAATAATTATCCCATCTTTTTGTAATATGTCCATCACCTTTTTTAGGTCACGCAGGTTTGGATTTTGAGGATGTAATTCAACTAACATAACGCTAAGGTAACACATTGCTTGCAAAGCGTTAAAAATGAACGTAATTTTTAGCTAAAAGGTTGTAAAAACTAAATTTGTAAAACGGCTGTATTTATTGGTTATTTGATAATTACAGTTAGTAGAATATTGATGTCAACGATTTGATAGCTGCAAAAACAATAGGTGTTATATTGGTGATAACATATTGAATACAAAGGACAACATATATTCAATTATTTATTGCGTTTTTATTTTATGAGGGCTAATCCTTCTAATGCTGATTTATCATTAGGGGAAATTAACAACACCTTTTTAAATAATAATTTAGCTTGAGGTAATTTGCCCATGCGATAATTATTCCATGCATACATCAACAATCCATCATAATCAAAAGGGTAAAGATTCACTACCTTTTCGAACAAATTATATGCTTGTGTATATTTTTTACGGTTGTAGTATATAATACCTAACTTATAATTAACACTGCTATTATTCGGGTCAATTTTTAGTATTGCTTGATATTGTATAATCACATCATCCCATTTATTTAGTGCCGCTGCTGGGTATACATAACCTAATCGCGGTTCAATGGCATAAGGCATTATTTGTATTGCTTTTTTATAAAAAATAATGGCATCATTATATGCACCCGCCATGTATTTTAAATACCCCAAACGTAAATTTAATTCATATGACTTCTCACTGTATACCTGCATTAATGCTTGGGAAGCTTCGTTATAATTCGCACTTTTCTCTGATGGATAACTTTTCTCGAATGCGGTTTGGAGGCTTGTTTCTTGAGCAAATAGTGGACTTATGCCTATTGTTAATAATATTACAGTTAAAATTTTCATATGTGTTTCTTAAAATATATTTTTTACTCCTAAACCTAGTATTGTGTATTGATAATTGGTGTTACTTATTGTTTCTATTTTATTTTCTAATTGAAATATTCCGATTATACGTATGTTTTTTGAAATATGTTGTGTTACGGATAAAGCATATTTATTACGGGTAATATCAAAAGAATTATGAACCAAAAATGCGTTCTGCTCGGTAAAGTTACGTGTATTGGCTTGTAAATAACTTAAACTTACATTTAATGATTTAATTGGTGAGTAAGTAAGTCTATAAGAAGCAATGGTGTGTGATTTTTCGGTAAGGTAGTTAGCATCTATATTAAGTATAAGTTTTGTATTGTTTAATGGGTAGTATATTATTCCCGAGACTATTTGAAGTTGATCTTTATAGTTTAAGTTAGATTTTATGACATCGACTCCAAACAAACAATTTTTGTAAAGTTTACTTGTTCCTAAACCCAATATGTATTGATCGCCTGATAAAATTTGATTACCTATTAAATCTGCAGGATAGTTGGTTAGATTATATTCTGCTAAATGCAGAATTCCACTAATCTTCCATCCTTTTCTTAGTGCTATTGAGCTATTCAGGTAATATTGTATTTGCGCTATATCTCCATAGAAGCTTTTTTGTCTAAGATAAGTTATCCCATGGTAAGTAAGTATAAACTTTATGGGGAAAGTTGTACCAACAGAAACAAAGTTTAAATTATTATACAGGCTGGTATTGCTGCTAATTTTACTTCCAATATCAAAGTTTACAACATTGATTTTAACCTTATTCTGTTCATTTAGCAATCTTTTCTTTAATAATTTATATTGTATTTTATTACCATGACTATATTGTTTTGTTGTCCAAAAGCAATAAGCTAATTTCAATAAAACTGCACTATCCGTTGGAAAATCTTGTAATGCATGTTGTAAGTAGGTATGTTGTTTAAATGGTTTGTTTAAAATGTATGCGGCTTCTGCAGCCATTTCAAATGCCTCATGGTAGCCCATGCCTATTTTGTGAATACTATCTGTAATCTGCATTACATTTTTCCAACTACCTTTATTGTATTCCTCCTTAAGAAGGCTATCAGCACCTGATATATAATACACTTGTGAGTTGGCACCAGCAAACGCAAAACATAGTATAAAAAGTGTAGTTAGTTTGTGCATGTTATTGTTAGTGCTGATTTATGGTTTGGGTTAATAACAATTTGCATGAGTTTTCCATCTTGTATTACTAATTTATAGTTACGCTCTTTGGTTTTTGAGTTAAAGTTGTATGCTTCAATTTTACTTTCTATTACTATGTATGTAGGTGCAATCATATCGTCTATTTGTTTAAAATTTACTTGATAACTTACCTTTTTAAATAGATAAAATGGAGCAATAATGTCTTGAAACCACGAAGAGATAGGGTGTTTAAATAACCCAATATCAATGCTATCTTTTATTGTTAGATCAGGATAATAGCCCAAGAGGATTTTGTATGCCGCTAAATAGAAATCAAATAATAAGGATTTTTTTGAACCATGGTAACTTGTGAAATAAAATGTTGTACCATTATTTATAAAGTAGGCATAAGCTTTAGTTTGACGGCAATACAAATAGGTTTTATTCCATGAATCAACCATGCATTCCCAAGTTATGCTATGTTTATTTCCTGAATTAATATCTGTTTCGAATGTGATTATTTGTCCCAGTGTAAAATGAAAAGCGCTACTTAATAACGGAGTTTTTATTGGTTGATGAATTTGAGCCCCTTCTTGTGGTATTTCGTTTTCGTGAAATTGATATTTTTCGTTTACCCTACTTATAAAATGGTTGATCTGATAACTTATAGTTGCAGATCCAATAAAAGGAGTTTTTTGTATTTGGAAATGCAAATGTGGTTCTGGCGATCTGCCGGAGCTTCCGCAGCTTGCCAATATTTGTCCTGCCCTAACATAATCATTTATGTTTACCAGTATAGAATTCGCTTTTAGGTGTGATAGTTTACTATATATGCCATCAGCATGTTTAATTACAATTGTATTTCCCCAGTTTTCTATCAAATCAACATCTCCAATCTTGTTATCTTCTATGCCATCAGCAATTTCTACTACATACCCATCTGCAGGCGCTAGTAGTGGTAAATTATAGCAGTAAAAGTCTGTTACAGATGTACCAAGTGATTTAAAAGTGTGCTTAGTTTCATCAACTACTACAAAATCTAATGCCTCACTCCAATTTTCTTTATGTGTTATTTTGCCATGATATCCCTGGGAAACAAACCACTCTCCGAAAAATGGTAATTGAATATTAACCCATTTACTGTTTTTGAATCGTATGGCATTATTGGAATAGTTGTACTTGTTTTTTTCGGGCGAAAAATGCTGAAAGGTTACAGGAATTAATCTGTGCAGGTAAGTTCTTTGACTTAACAACATCAGTACAATTAAGACTGTTATAACAAATGGTAACGAATACAATGGAAGTTGATATATAATTAGAATCCCGTTTAAACCACTTATCAATATGCCAATAATGGGCATTGATATGATAGCTAAAATAAATGAGGCACGTGAAGGTATAAGATAAAAACCTCCTAATGCTATTGCTGTCATGATGAAGTTAAATCCGATGTAACTGTAGTAAAGTTGAGAGAATTCTCCCGACAAGCCAAAATAAAATAGGTATCCCATACTAAATCCAATGATGGAAAGTATAAATGCTATTCTCGACCAAATGATTAATCCAACTAAAATAAGAAAGCCTGCAATGATGTTGTATTGAAAGAATACTGCGGAGAGTGATTTTAAATATACATCAATCACTTCAGGAATTTGAATTTCCTCCATCTTGTGCATGAAGTTTACTAAATGATCACCACCTATCAAATACCAATCGTTGTACCTGTAGATGCCGTTTTCGTTAAGTGTGATGTTGTTATATGTGCGCAGCCCAATAGTTATTAACCAAAGACTGAATAAAAAAGATAAACTTAATGAAGGTAATTGGTATTTGGCCAAAATTGTATTGAACCAAACAGCAATAATTACACTAAGAATTGCAGCAACCAACAACAGGAGTAGATATGATGGTGTTATTTGGTATTGCGCCCCTAAAACGAGGCCAATCATTAATGCATTATAACTATATACACCGTGGCCAATGTGTGTCCTATTTAATCCGATCCAATATGAAAAAACCAAACTAGAAATGGTTGCTAACGCCCCGCTAATTCCCATAACGGGATTAACAAAGGAAGATAGCAATAGCAACCACGCAAATGTTTTATTATCAGCGAAAAATAATTGCGAATAACTATTTATAAATCCTTTTCCGAATAATTGAATTTGGCTTTTCAATGGTTGTTATTTTAAAATACCAGATGCAAGTGCATGCTTTTTTAAAAAATCTGGCATTACTTCACTCGATTCAATATTTTCTATGGTTTCTTTATTCCGAATTAAGTGCGATTTGCCATCTGTGCCAATTAATACTACAGCAGGTCGCATGGCAATAAACTGCATCCATTGCGTCATGTTGTAGGCCCCTACTGTATGAACAACTACATGGTCTTCTTTTTTTAATGGGGGTAAGGTAATATGGCTTCTAACTACATCAATATTCATACACAATGGGCCATACATTACCGTATCTTCTGTGTAAGAACTAAACTCTTGTGCAGGACTAATTTTATGGTCGTACCAAAAAGAGGTAAACAATATATTTACGCCAAAATCCATAATGGTGGCTCTTCTTCCATCACTTAAACGTTTGTTTGCAATTACGCTTCCCAATAAATAACCAGCTTCATCAATTAGTGCCCTGCCTGTTTCTAAAACCAGAAGTGGTAGGTCTTTTTCGGTGAATCCGGCATTTAATAGTGCAGTGGTGATAGATTCCGCAAATTGATCAATGGTAGGAGTGGTGTCGGCACCTGGAAGGAAAGATCCTTTCAATGTATTTTTAGATGCGAATCCTCCACCCATATCGATATAGTGAATTGTTTTGCCAAATTTCTTTTTTATCCCCAATGCTAAATCAGATAATTTATAAGCTGCTGTAGCATACGCTTGAGGTGATAACATGAAAGTTCCGATGTGACAATGAACACCAATCAACTCAAGGCGATTACCTAAAATTATTTTATTGATAGCATCCCATGCTTGTCCGTTTTCGTAGTTAAATCCAAAACGATCCCACATTGGATAAATACCCGTATCCATATTAACGCGAATAGCAACATTCGGCCGTTTGTTCATTTCTTCGGCTAATTCTGTTAAACGATATAGCTCGTCAAGATGGTCTATATGGATTGGGGAGTTGTTGGTAATCGCACGTCTTAAATCATCATCACTTTTATCAGGGCCATTAAAAATAATTTTTGGTCCTGGTACTCCGTTATTAATCGCTTTTTGGTATTCAAATCCCGAAACAACTTCTGCCCATGATCCTTCTTGATGGAATATATTACACACAGCATTGATGTAATTGGTTTTATAACTCCATGCAAATTGTATTTTGGGATATCTTGTTTTAAACGCACGAACAGCTTCTCTATATGTGTTTCTAATGGTATCCTCACTCAGCACAAATAGGGGAGATCCGTATTCCTTTATCAAATCTTTTACTGCCAAACCATCAATATGACTAACGGGCGCATATTCTGTTTTGGTACCGAATTTATTCATCATACCAGTATTGATTCTGTGTATTAAGGGGCGCTCGTATATTTGCTTTTTCATCTGTAATTTTAATTATAGGTTATAATTCTCCTAGGGTAGAAATAGTTTCAAATTCTTTGAGTTCAACAATTTTATCGTATGAGTAACGAATAAACATTTTACCTGACTCATAGCTTTCATAAGGCTTGACTTCTTCGCCAAGTGCCAACCTAACCAGTGCTTCGGGATGATTCTGCCCTGTACCTACTGCTAAATATACCCATGCAGGAAACCTCGGATTAATCTCAATCAAATAATATTCTCGCTTGTCCGTTTTTATCATTTCCAGTTCAAATCCCCCTCTCCAATTGTTTCCTTTTACCATGTTGCGAGCAATATTCATGAGCGTTTCGTCCTCTAATGCTATACCAGCCCATGCTTTGCCTTTATCGGTAATATATGTTTTACGCATAGGTACTGCACCTATTAAATTGCCTTTTCCATCGCCAATTCCTGTAAGGTTAACTTCTGTTCCGGGCGTATATTGTTGTATTATAATAGGTAAGCCCCATTTGCCACTAATCTTGTTAAATGCCGCCATGGCTTGATCCGGTGAATAAGCAACTGTTGCATCATAAAATTTGCCTTTAACTACAAATGGGTATCCAAACTCATGTGTTAATGCATGTATTTCGGCTGTACTATTAATTTGTTTACTTCTTGGCACCTTAATTCCATACTTTTCTCCAAAAGTATTTAATGCCCATTTCTGCCTTTCTTCAAATTGCTCTAGTGTGGGCAAAAAGGTATGAATACCCATTTTTTTTAAGGTGTCTTGCAGTTTTATGAAGTTAAATAATTCTGCATCAAAGTTGGGGATTAGCACATCAATTTTCTCTTGCTGATGTATGTATGATAAACGCATGAGTAAACTTTGTTGACCAGCTGAAGGCAACGGTATTTGGTAAGTTTTATCTACCAAATCGTGCATATAAATTCCCGGCTCCATTGTGTCGTACGATAAACCGATAATTCGAATTTCAAAAAGTTCACTGTCTTTGAGTGCACGAATAACGGGTATGCCGGGTCCAGGACTGTCAATGTTATTTAAACCTGATACAGCAACAGTAATCTTACGCTTACTCATGGTAATCAGTAAGGTTAAATTGCTCAATCATTTTCAAAAAATCATATAAATCTTTTTCTATGGTTTCTTTATCAGTTTGGTAATCTTCAATTACCCTGTTTCTAATAGCTTCTTCAGATTTGCCTTCTTGTAAATCCTTTAGGATACTTAATCCTATTGGGTTTACCGAAAAAGAATCTCCAGTACCGGGATTAAATACAAATCCTGTATCGCTTAGGGCGATATTCTTTAATAACTTCATATCAGTTAAGTGGTTTTATGGTAAGTGGTAATGTTGATCTTTGGCGTGGTTATTTTGGTGCATTTTACCTGGTGCTAGCGGACGCGGTGGTCTCATTAGCATGCGCATTACCTCATCTATGATTACATCAAAATGTTGTTGTTGCTCGGCATTACAGATAGCCCTCACTTTCCTAAAATGATTAAATGTGATGTGCTCAAGTTTCTCTTCATTTTTCATTATGCGAGCTATGTGTTGGTATGAAGCAGTTGTATCTGGTTGGTCACTTTTTAACAAGTCGTACATGGCATCTTTTTCTACACGTATATTCTCTTGTAGGTTTTTCATTTCTTGAAAATGCTCCTGACGAAGTTCTTCAAAAACTTTCTGTTGTTCTTCGTTTAAATCAAGTTTACTAATGATAAAATCTTTCGGCCCACCCATTGGGGCAGGTGTTGTTATTATAGATAACGTACTGAAGTCGATATATCTCCAAATGCTAGCAATAGTGCTTACATTTAGTATAGATAATAAAATAACCAAAGTAAGCAAGAGTTTAGTTTTGTTTATTCTCATGATTATGAATTAATAGAAGTAACTTGTTACATTATCGTTGCCAAAATATTCTTGTGCTATCTTATGCAATTCCATTTGTTCATTTACCTGTTTTTGGGGTTGTTTTGTTACAGACCAAATGGTTATTGCATTTAGCGAAATAATAACTACTCCCGTAACAGCGATGCGCAAAAACCATGCTCCCGTATAATAAATTGGCTCTGGTATTCCCGCTTTAATTCGATTAATAATCTTATTGAACAAAAAGGGAGACATTTCCGCTCGTTGAATACTGTGTATGCTATTTACAGTTTCGTCAATTAACTTATTATTTAAAGTTCCCATCAATTATTTAGAAGATTAACAGCATCAATACTTGCGTTAACTGTTTATTCGTTTTTATAATATTCAGATAACGTGACTCTTAAATTTCTAGTTGCCCTAAAAATTAGCGATTCTACACTTGAGGTTGTGGTGTTCATTATTTCTGCTATTTCTTTATAAGATAAATGTTCAATTTTACTTAAAGTAAATGCAGTTTGTTGTTTAATAGGGAGCTTGCTAATTGCCAAAAACAATACACTTGCATGTTCTTTGTTTTCAAGCGTAACACCTGGGTGTTCGAAATGTGGTTTATCATAAACCAACTTGTTTTCACTATTAAACAGGGAGGTAAGTTGGGCAAACCTCTTCTTAGTTTTTTGTCTCTTTAAATAATCGTAACATTTGGTTATGGTTATTCTGTATATCCAGGTTTTTAAGGACGAATTGTGTCTAAATTTCCCGATTGATTTATGTATTTCTATAAATACATCTTGGCTAATATCTTCTGCTTCTATTTGTTGTTGCAGTATACTTAAAGCGGTGTTATATACCATATCTTTATATATGGTATAAAGCGTTTTAAAAGCGGCTTCGTTACCACCTAAAATAGCTTTAATTAACTCTCTATCATTAAGCATTTATGCAAGTATACTTAGTTAAGTGTACACCATTAACTTCTTGTTATTGTGTTTATAAAAACGCCATAAAATCAATATTAAAAAAGCCACACTGTGTAGCTTTTTTAAATTTACAATGGTGATGTTTAGTTAATCATTTCAAACCCAACATAAGGTACCAATGCTTTTGGAATTTTAATGCCTTCAGGTGTTTGGTTGTTTTCTAAAATGGTGGCCAAAATACGTGGCAATGCCAAAGCACTTCCATTCAAAGTGTGTACCAGTTGGTTTTTACCATCTTTGTTTTTGTAACGGCACTTTAAACGGTTGGCCTGAAAACTTTCAAAGTTTGATGTGGAACTTACTTCTAACCAACGTTGTTGTGCCGTGCTGTATGTTTCAAAATCGTAGGTAAGTGCTGATGTAAAGCCCATATCGCCACCACATAAACGAAGTATACGGTAAGGCAATTCTAGTTTCTCTAACAAACCTTGTACGTGCTTTACCATTTCATCTAAAATAGCATACGATTGCTCAGGTGTTGCAATTTGTACAATTTCTACTTTTTCAAATTGATGTAATCGGTTTAATCCACGAACGTGTGCACCCCAACTTCCAGCTTCTCTTCTAAAACAAGGAGAGTAGGCCACATTTTTAATTGGCAGCTCTTCTTCTTTTAAAATTACATCACGGTACATATTGGTAACTGGCACTTCTGCTGTTGGTATCAAATATAAATCATCAACCTGTGCATGATACATTTGACCTTCTTTATCGGGTAACTGTCCAGTTCCAAAACCACTTTCAGCATTTACCAGAAATGGGGGTACAATTTCTTCATAACCGGCTTTTAAGGCCTCGTCTAAAAAGAAATTTACCAAGCCACGTTGCATGCGGGCACCTTTACCACGGTAAACCGGAAATCCAGCTCCTGTAATTTTGGTGCCTAATTCAAAATCAATTAAATTGTATTTTGTAATTAAGTCCCAATGCGGCATCGCACCTTCAGCAAGTGTTGGTATTTCTCCATTTTGAAAGATGGTTAAGTTTTCTTCAGGTGTTTTACCCTCAGGTACTATTTCATTTGGTGTGTTTGGAATTGTAACTAATTTGGCAAACAAATCTTCCTCAAGTTGTTTTACTATTTCCTCTAGATGTTTTGCTTGTTCTTTTAAGCTTGATGATTGTTTCTTTACCTCTTCGGCTTCTTCACGTTTACCATTTTTCATCAGCTCACCAACTTGTTTGGCAATTTTATTTGCCTCGGCTTGTTGATTTTCCATTTCTTGTTTGGCGGAACGTGTTTTTTCATCAAGCACAAGTACCTCATCAACTATAGATGAAAATGCAGGGTTGCGTTTGTTTAAACGTTCCTTAACCTCTTGGGTGTTTTCTCTTAAAACCGTTAATTGTAACATATAAAATGTTGGTATGTGCGCTGGGTAAGCAGCAATTACTTATTCGTTGATAATTACTTTCTCCATCACATCACCTTGACGAATGGCATCGATTACTTCTAACCCTTCAATTACTTTACCAAAGCAAGTATGATTTCTATCAAGGTGAGCAGTGTTTGTGCGGCTGTGGCAAATGAAAAACTGCGAGCCTCCTGTGTTGCGTCCTGCATGTGCCATAGACAAAACACCTTTATCGTGGTGTTGGTTTTCTCCTGTTAATTCACAATCAATTTTGTACCCAGGTCCACCATTACCAATACCATTTGGGCATCCGCCTTGTATTACAAAATCTGGTAATACGCGGTGAAATGTCAAACCATTGTAAAAACCACTTTGGGCTAACTTTGTAAAGTTGGCAACCGTATTAGGGGCATCGTTTTCGAAAAATTCAATTTTCATTACACCTTTAGCGGTGTGTATTTCAGCTGTTTTATTCATAAATTTTTACATTAAGGAGTGCAAAACTACACTTTTACATGATATAATAAATAGTGAATTGTACGGTATCGCCCTCATGTTTAAAATGTATTAACTTTTACTATCTCCTGATAATTGCTATATTTAGCCTAATTTTAACTTCATTACTATGGCCCACGTTCCTCATCTTATAACAGATTTAGCGCTTATACTTTTCTCTGCAGGTGTAGTTTCGCTTCTTTTTAAAAAGTTAAATCAGCCAGTGGTTTTGGGATATATCATTGCGGGATTGTTGGTTAGTCCAAACTATTCTTTATTCCCAACGGTAACCGAAGTTGATAGTATTAAAATATGGGCTGAAATTGGTGTTATTTTTCTACTCTTTAGCTTAGGCTTAGAGTTTAGTTTTAAGAAGTTAGTAAAGGTTGGGAGTACTGCAGCAATAACTGGCTTGTTTGAGGTAACAGCCATGCTTATTTCAGGATATTTCGCGGGGCAATTGTTAGGTTGGGGTAAAATGGATAGTATTTTCTTAGGCGGAATAATTGCCATATCATCTACCACCATTATATTCAGAGCCTTTGATGAATTGGGCTTAAAAGCAAAGAAGTTTACTGGAACAGTAATTGGCATTTTAGTGATTGAAGATTTAGCTGCAGTTTTATTAATGGTACTCTTATCTACATTAGCTGTTAGCCAAAAGTTTCAAGGGGGAGAAATGTTGGCCTCTGTTTTTAAGCTAGGGTTTTTCTTGGTGTTGTGGTTTTTAATGGGCATTTACTTGTTACCTGGTTTGCTTAAAAAATTAAGTAAGCACATTAGCGATGAAACTTTGTTAATAATTTCAATTGCATTGTGTTTAGGCATGGTATTGTTTGCGGCTAATGTTGGTTTTAGCGCGGCTTTAGGTGCTTTTATTATGGGTAGTATTTTAGCCGAAACAACTCAAGCAGAGCGCATAGTACAGGTTCTTAAATCGGTTAAAGATTTGTTTGGGGCTGTGTTTTTTGTGTCGGTAGGTATGCTTATCAATCCGGGGATATTGATAACCTACATAGGCCCTGTTATTTTACTTACTTTTATTGTGATGTTGGGTAAAACATTTTTTGTTACTAGTGGTGCACTAATAAGTGGTGTACCACTAAAACAAAGCGTACAAGCAGGCACAAGTTTATCGCAAATTGGGGAGTTTAGTTTTATCATCGCCACACTTGGACTTACGTTGGGTGTAACCAGCGATTTTCTATACCCTATTGCTGTCGGTGTATCGGTAATTACAACTTTTACTACTCCATACATGATCAGATTTGCCGAACCCTTGTATGGTTTTTTAAACAGGTTGTTTCCCCCAAAATGGCTTCAAGTGATAAACGATTATTCAACCGGAGCGCAGCATATTAATGCCGAAAGTGATTGGAAAAAAGTACTACATGAATTCTTTCAAGTTATTGTATTTAATGGGGTAATTTGTTTAGCTATTATCTTAGTTGTTACCAATTTTATAGATCCCTTTTTCACCATTTGGGGTAAATGGGGAACTGTATTCACAACATTTATTGCAATAAGTGCCCTGGGGCCTTTTTTATATATGCTCTCTGTTCGCAAAATTAATCGCCAATCATATACCGAGCTTTGGCTAAACAGATACAACCGTGGGCCAATAATAGGAATGGAAATAGCCCGTGTGGCTTTGGGTGTTTTTTTTATTGGTTTCATACTCGACCAGCTTTTTTCAACGTTTACAGCTTTAACTATTGGCGTATTCGTTATAGTGATAGTAACGGTACTTTTTAGGAGACGTTTAACAGCTTTCTCAAATAGAATAGAGAAGAGGTTTATGGATAATTTATACCTAAGGGAAACCATGCATGCTAAATCGCCAATAGGCCATTTGCTTCCTTGGGACGCCCACATGGCTAACTTTGATATAGATATAGATAGTACATTGGTTGGAATACCACTTGAGGAACTAATGCTCAGAGAAAAGTTTGGGATTAACTTAGCCATGATTGAACGTGGTGCCAGAAAAATTATGATGCCAAACAAAGAAGATAAACTCTACCCATATGATAGAATTACGGTAATTGGAACCGATGAACAAATCTTAAATTTTAAAAATACCATCGAAACGGCCAACAGTGCACAAGTGTTTGAGCAAGCCAATGGTGATGTTACCTTAACGCAACTTACTGTTCATCCGGGGTTTATTTATCTTGGTAAAACCATACGAGAATCAAATTTTAGGAAATGTATTAACGGAATGATTGTAGGTATAGAGCGAAATGGAGAGCGCATATTAAATCCAGATTCCAGTATGAAATTTGAACTGAATGATACCTTATGGATTGTAGGTGATAATAAGCTTGTTAAAGCATTGGTTTAAAAGGTTAATCCTCTGTTTTTAATATCTTGTTTGGTGCTACAGAAGTGGCACAGCCAAAAAAATATACCTATTTAGAAATAAACATTTATTTTGCACCAAATTAAGAAAGCAATGAATTACGATTTAATAGTTATAGGTAGCGGACCTGGTGGTTATGTAGCTGCCATCCGTGCCAGCCAGTTAGGATTGAAAACGGCTATTGTTGAACGCGAAAATTTAGGCGGTATTTGCTTAAACTGGGGCTGTATTCCTACAAAAGCGTTGTTAAAATCGGCTCAAGTATTTGAGTACATTAAACATGCAGGTGATTATGGTATTAGTGTTAAAGATGCTACTCACGATTTTGATGCAGTTATTAAACGCAGCCGTGGAGTTGCTGATGGCATGAGTAAAGGTATTGCCTTCTTGATGAAGAAGAATAAAATTGATGTGCTTGTGGGTTCTGGTAAATTGGCTGCTGCGGGTAAAGTAGAAGTTACCGATGCTGCAGGTTCGAAAAAAATATATGAAGCCAAATCAATTATTTTAGCAACAGGTGCACGCAGCCGCGAGTTACCGAATGTAAAAGTAGATAACAAAAAGATTTTAGGTTACCGCGATGCCATGGTTATGGACAAACAACCTAAGTCTATGATTATAATGGGCAGTGGTGCTATTGGTTGCGAGTTTGCTTACTTCTATAATGTGATGGGGACCAAAGTTACCATCGTTGAATTTTTACCTACCATTCTTCCTATTGAAGATGAAGATGTATCGAAAGAAGTTGCTAAATCATTTAAGAAATCAGGCATAGAAATTATGACTGATTCTGCCGTTGAATCTGTTGATACAAGTGGTGTTGGTTGTAAAGTAAAAGTTAAAACCAAAACAGGTGTAATTGAATTGGAGGCTGATGTAGTATTATCTGCTGTGGGAATTCAAACCAACTTAGAAAACTTAGGTTTAGAAACTGTTGGTGTTAAACACGATAAAGGAAAAGTATTGGTTGATGATTTTTATGCAACCAACATTAAAGGTGTTTATGCGATTGGTGATATTGTGAAAGGTCCTGCTTTGGCCCACGTAGCAAGTGCAGAAGGTATTATATGTGTAGAGAAAATTACAGGTCATCACCCTGAAGCATTAAACTACAACAACATTCCAGGTTGTACTTATTGCTCTCCTGAGGTTGCCTCGGTTGGTTATACAGAAAAAGCAGCTAAAGAGGCTGGTTATGAAATTAAAGTAGGTAAATTCCCATTCTCTGCTAGTGGTAAAGCAAGTGCCGCTGGGGTAAAAGAAGGTTTTGTTAAAGTGATTTTTGATGCTAAATATGGTGAGTTTTTAGGAGCCCACATGGTAGGTGCAAATGTTACCGAATTAATTGCTGAGGTTGTGGTTGCGCGTAAATTAGAAACTACTGGTATGGAAATTATAAAGTCGGTACACCCGCATCCAACTATGAGTGAAGCTATTATGGAAGCAGCTGCACAAGCGTATGGTGAGTGTATTCACTTATAGTGTCCTTAAGTTAATCGTTACTAAAATGCCTTCATTCTAATTTGGAATGAAGGCGTTTTTTATTAGTGGAGATTTAAGTATGTTTTTTCTTTTTAGAATAAGTATCGCGCCTCCATTCTGCCAATATGAAGTGTACGTTGTGCATCAGCTGATCTACCATCATAGTTAATGGTGATTTGTAAGTTACTCCCCAAGCGTTGCTGGTAGTTAATATTCCATACCGCATTTTGTCCTACTGCTAAACCTTGTAACATATCATAACCTAACTGACTTTGGGCATCGCCATTAAACTTAATTTGATAGGAGCTAATTTTGGCATTAATAACACCTTGTTTTACTAAACTGTACCTAAATTCTGCACCTAATTCCCGGTTATTGCTATGCTGATTTCCTAATTCATCTAAATTATTTCCTTCAAAATAACTGAACAATGCAGTAAGACGTAAACGTGTATTTAATTGGTAACTTAAACGGGGTTTAAACTCAATAAATGTGTAGTTAAAATTATTGTCACTAAAAAAATCACTAGTATAAATGCGTACCCCCGTGTTTATTGTATTGGTAATACTCCATGATGAAGTCACATTCCAGCGAATATTAATGCCTTGCTCAGTGCGGTTCCTTGCCTCAAATCCATTTGTTAAAAACGTTTTGCTTCTTTGGTTTGAGTATGTTATTTCGGCCCCAAAAGTGGGGTTACTGCGATTGAAAAATAATGTGTTTCTAAAAATTGAGTTTAACGATATTAAAGAGGTATCATTCACATTTAAAAAAAATGGGTTCAAAAAATCTTGGGTGTTTATCTGTGTTGTTTTTCTATCAATTTTTAATGCCGATTGATTACTAAATTTACTCACCAATTTCCTAAAATCCTTTTTGCCATTCCATACCGCTGCAGGATTTATATTTAATGTTTGGTTAAACTGGTTGGCGTTGGTGCTGATGTATGAATTGGTGGGTAAAAAAACACGGATGTAATTGGCCATGGGCTTATCGGTAATGCCTGCTAAAACAAACTCATTTAGCTGTTGTGCGCCATCATCATTAAAATCTCTCCATACATAAATACCTTGTCCAACCAATACTTCTACATATTGAAAATCTCGTCTTAATTCCTGACCCGAACCAATTTGATAATAAGTATTTGCCACAAATACTCGCCTTAAAAAAGCGTAATCATATTCTATTCTTGCCAATAAGGTGCGCTCTGGCTTTAGCCTAGTAATGTTGGTATCGCTAATTAAAAATTCGCGGTAAGTAAAGCTACCCGATAACCTATTTCCATTTTTTTGCCTGATATCTGCACCTGTATTAAAGTTGTGCCCTATTGTTGACTGTGCCATTTCAGTATTTCTTGGCAATAAATCTACACGCTTGTTGTATGCCAAATGGTAGCGTATTTTTGTGGAGTCTGTATTACGCAGAAATGCGCCATATTGCTGATATCCATAACTACCACCAAGCAATGTATCGCTGTTTCGCTTAAAATAACTTTGTTCAGTTTCGGCATTTATAGCACCGGTAAGTTTCCATATTTTTCTTGTAACCTCTCCTTTGTACCTTCTTACGTCACTTGTTTGCGAGCCAAGTGTATTGTTTAATGTTTTTAACCATTCGATTTCTGCGGTAAAAGTACTTTTACCCAATAGTAAAAATGTTCCAGCTTGGTGTTGTAATCCATTAAATTGTTTTTGTCGGTTATAGCTCCCTAATTGATAATATAATTGGAAATTATTGTTGTGGTTTAAGGCGGTTCTTATGGATGTTATGTTTTCTTCATACCCCGTATCTAAGTTGTTGTTTTGATTACTTAATAACCTATTCCATGTTCTATCAAATTCTACATTTCGGTATCGTTCTATGTACCTAAAATTTTCATTAACATGCTCATAATTTACACTGCTTTTTAGTGTCCATTTATTGTTGTTTTTAATTGACGACAAGTTCGCGGTATTTTCAATAGATGCTTTAAGTCCATACCCGGCATCGTTACTTTTATCTTGGTTAGCATACGTATTGATATCGTTAATACTATTTGCTGCTTCTATTTTTATAATTGTATTTTTTATCGCAGTTATTTCTGTCCCCACGGTTAGCATTTGCTTGCGTTTTGGGCTAATTAATTTGATAACAGGTTCATAATCTCCTTGCGGAGCTCCGCCTATTGGTTCAACCCAAGCATATACTCGGCCGTTGGCATTGCTGTTAATCTGTTTGTAGTTACCAAAACCTTGTCCAACCAAACTAAAACGTATTTCATAAAACACACTATCGTTACCTTGCTTTGGTGAATAAACGTAAACCCCTTGATAGGCTAATGTATCTATTTTTCGGTATAAAACTTTTTTGCTATCGTAGCTTACTTTTACTTCACTGTTAATAATTGCAGCATCAATATGATCTCCTACATCAGCTAATATTTTTTTACTGCTATCGGTAAGGCTCTGCAAAAAGGGTTGGTCTTTACTGTCTTGTTCGGTAAAATAGTTTATACGAATTTTATACTTTGGCATTTCAAAGTCAGTTTGGGTATTAAATACGGTTCTAGCATAATTTCTATCTGCAAATTGAAACTCTACCACTATTCGGCTATATTGTGTAATAGGTCTACGCGGCATAAACGTTATTTCTCCCGTGTTGTAATCTATTACGTAATCATTCTGTTCGCCACGGGTTAATTTCTGCCCATCTAAATACACCGCTTCTGTACCTGATATAATTATGATAAACAACTCTCCATTTGTTCCGTTTAGTCGATAAGGACCTTGGTTTCCTTCAATACCATTTATGATGTTTCGTGAGAATCTACCTCTGCTTGATGCACCATCTACACCTATATTGATAGAGCCTTTTTTACCTGCACTAAATATGGTTTTAAATTGTGCACCTCTTGATTTCTTGTAATAATTCATGAAGTAAGTACCTGTTGGTCTTATCATTTCAAAATCACCTACAGTTAAGGTGGTATTATCCTTTGCTAATTGCACAAACACGCGGTCGAAGTCTTGCAGTTGTTGCGTATTCCCTTCTGGTTGTATTGGGTTATTATCGTCACTTATGGCGGCAAGCACATCAATATCATTGTTTAGTTTACCTGCCATTTGTAAATTTAAATTAGCGTTTAATACAATATCTTGGTTGTTGCCAAAACCTAATCCACGGCTTATTGATCCATTTAACTTTAAACCATCATTTTTAAATAAATCTATTCTCTTATTTGCGGTAGGGGAGTATCCTAAATCATAACGATTCCCTTTAATTTCAGGTATTTGAAGGCTTCTAGATTTGTTCCCATATACTTGTTTTAAGTTAATATTGGGTATTTTATAACTTACCTTCAGGGGTTTATTTTTATAGGCCTGATTAATTTTTATATAGCCATTAAAATAATTGATTTGATAATCAATGCCCTCTTTTAATAGGTTATTGTTATCTGTAAAAATAATTACACTGCTTTGCACAATAACTAGGGTGTCAACTAGTAAACTATCTACATTTACTGTAATAATTTTTGCACGGAAGCTTCCGTTTTGTTGTGCTTTACTAACATATATGGTGAGCACCAATACTACCCATAACCACAAGAGCTTCATCATGCAACATGTTGTTGTTTTGGTAAAGTAATACAAAATTCAGTGCCTACATCTAGTTGAGTTGTAAATGAGATTCCACCACCACCACTTTCTATCATGTTTTTTACAATAGGCAAGCCAAGTCCCATACCACTAATTTTAGTGCTATAATAAGGTGTAAATACATTTTTAGCTTGTTCTTCTGTCATTCCGGATGCATTATCCTTAACGAAAATTTTGATGTTTTCATTGTGGTCTATCACATCAATTTGTATTTCACCAATTTTATTCTCAGGCATAGCCTGTATTGCATTCTTTAATAAGTTTGATATGGTACGATTAAAGTATCCTATATCAAAAGATATGCTTAAGTTTTCGGCACAATATAAACTTATTTTATGCTCATTACCCTGCGAGTATAAATCAACCAATTGCGTTAAGGTATTTTTTAGCTTAATATTTTCATAAGAAGGAGCAGGCATCTTTGCGTAGGATGAAAACTCATTGGCTAATTCAGACAGCACATCAATTTGAGCAATTAATAAGTTGGCGGTACGTGTTATCTTATCTCCGATGTTATTATCATTATTAGCATAAGCACGTTGTAGATGCTGAACGCTAAGTTTCATTGGTGTTAGCGGGTTTTTAATTTCATGCGCAATTTGTCTTGCAATATCTCTCCAAGCACCTTGTCGTTCGGTTTCGGCAAGTTTACGCGCACTGGCATCTAGCTCTTTAATCATACGGTTGTATTGTTTAACCAATTCACCAATCTCATCATCACGCTGCCATAAAATTGGCTCGTTACTATGCCCTAAAGTAGTGCTTGACAATCGTTGTTGAATTAATGTAAGCGGATAGGAAATATTCCTTGAAACCCAATATGCTATCACTACTATTATAATAAAGAGCAATACGTAAAGATTAATAAATCCAATTACTACCGATGAAATTTCGCTTAATAAATCAATTTGTTTGCTAAAGTAAGGGAGTTGCAAATAACCTACCACTTCGCTACGGGAGTTAAATGTAGGAGCATAAGCTGCTTGAAATACAAGGTCTCCAATTTTTTCATTTTGGCTATATTGTGATTCGCGTAGTTGATTCAGGTGAAAATAAGCATTTGGATGCATTTTCGGACCTATAATTTGCTCATCATAAAGTTTGCTTATGCTAGAAGCAATTAACTCGCCTTTGGTATCATACAAAGAAATATCAGTATCGTAAAAGTCTGCAATTTGATTGATAAAAGCTTCGATTTCGCCCTCGATAATTCTTCCTTTGGAATTGGTTATACGTTCGTTTTCTATA
Source organism: Bacteroidota bacterium (assembly GCA_947491825.1). Lineage (GTDB taxonomy): Bacteria > Bacteroidota > Bacteroidia > UKL13-3 > UKL13-3 > UBA6183. The sequence goes on along the minus strand of CANLLM010000002.1, from coordinate 12,040 downwards.
TTGATAACAATGTTGCGCAACTTCTTCATTAAACGGTCGGTTTGGCGCATATTATACTTATCAATTGTAAAGCGTATGGTAAAATAGGAGCTGAATATAAGTGTGGTGAAAACGATAAAGATAATAGATGTTTGAATGCGTGTTCTAATCAAAATAATTTGATTGGCATCCATCATCATTAATTTGAGTAAACTATTTCTAAGCCAAGAAATAATATTGTTATTGGCAAAAGAAGAGCGTTTTAGCACTTGTGCATTCAAGAAAATAAATAGCACCAGTACCATAATTAATACTACTGTGCAACATGTGAAAATAAACGAGAACAAACCAATAAGCTGGCTTAAGTTATTGGCGGGTTTACTTACCACCACGGTTAATGGTTGCGCATCCGTAAGTAATAAGTGGCTATAATTATTTTCGTCAAAAAACTTAAATTTATTATCAGTTTCACCCCAAGTATTGATGATGCTGTATGCGTAATCTCCACTCTGATAAACTAGTTTTTTATCTTTATAAACTGCGTAAGAATATTCGTTATTTTTAGTTCTATTTACAGTATTTCCTTCTACTAAAATCTCGTCAAACCTATTTTCGTTTTGTATTAATTTGGGTTTAAGAATAACAAATAAATACCCGATTCTTTTTTTTTCATCCCTAATAATAAATTTACCAATGTAGCCTTTTATGTCGCCACTGTTTTGCATGTACCTAAACGACTCTGCAAAAGATTTTAGGCGTTGCTGATTGTAAAGTTTATTGACTTGATAGTAGCTTAATTCATTACGTTCTTTAAAGTGATTTCCAGATGAATCATAATCTAGTAACTGTACATCAAATTTACTTAAGTATCCGGTAAAGTATAATTGACGTATGCGTTTTTCAAACTGTGATTTAATTATAAATGGACTCTCGAAATATATTTTGATGTAATTGTCTCGTTTAATCTTTCTATCAATACCACGTAAGAAGTAGTCGTTGGTTATGTCGTTTTGTGAAATTTGTTTTACTGCAAATAGTTTTCTGTTATCCCGCTCGCGCAAATTATGCCAATGCCATATGCTACATGCGCTGTAACTAGATATAATTACAATTACAATAAAGTATTGCTGAAAACGGTTGAGTTTAGGCGTAAATAATTTAAAAATAACAAATACTGACGCTAGTGTGAGCACTGACCAATATCTGAAAATATCTTGCTCAAAAACTTTATTGGCTACAAGTAAATATAATAATTCGATGCTTACTATAATTAGCCAAATATTAAGTGGCGTACCTTCATATTTTTTGACAGCACGTGTGAAATTTCTGCTAATAAAATACACCACCAATAATTGTAAAATACAAACTGTAATAGCAAAATAAGTAAATATGTTTATGGAGTATATTTGGGTAATATCAAACGATATTTGAGAGTCGATAGTTAAACTTTTAATGGCATTAAATACCGCATCTGATGCAAATACACATAAAATACCGTAACCAATAATTGGCCAGATAGTACCCTTAGTATGTTTAACCCTAATGTGGTTTTTGCGGTTCTCAAGTAATATGAAATACCATAAAATAATTCCAGAGTCAACTAATAAATCTCCTAGCGAAGGGAACCAAACCGAAGAGGCATAAATACCCGCATTAAATAGTTTGATGTCGTAAACAAAATGTGGTATATTATATAAAGTACTTGCCGAACGCATCCATATAAATACAGCAAAAAACACCACACTAGTTAATAAAGGGTAGATGCGTATGTAATACCTCACCAACACATGTATAAACAAAATGCAATACATCAGTAGTATCAACATGGTTATAAATAGCCAGTTACTGGTCGATTCTTTTACTGCAAATATTTGAAGCGAAAACTGGTATTTACCATCAATAGAAAAAATATCTGTGTACTTATCGTTTATTTTTTTTTTAATAACAATAGCGTCCTCTAAAAAACTCAGCGCTTCACTAAATTTATTTTGAAGGTGGTGGTTCTTATATGCAAAGTTATGCTTAACTAAATAGGTAAAAACATAAGTATATGTTCCTCTTTTTTGCTTGTACACCAAATACCAACCATTAGGTGCTTTTATAAAGTTGTGGTAACTATTCTCTTTAAACTTAATTTGTTTGTAATTTATTTCATTATCACTCCAATACTTTAGGGTATCGTTTTGTGTAATAAACAAATTACACTGCGCTTTCTTTAAAAGCTTAGTTAAACTACTCCAGTTTCGCTGCAGGTTAGACGAATCCATGACCAACTCGTTTTGTATAAGCTCAACAAAACCAAGTTCTTTTGCACGTATGATACGCTGTGTTTTTTCGTAACCTTGTTGCAGTTGTTTATCTACATTTTTTATTTGTTGTTGCTCATACATACTCAGTCCAACAAGAGCTAAGCAGCCTGCAAAAAATAAAATCCAATATAAACGTATGCCTTTTTTCAATAGGTTTTAAATCCTTGTGTTGGGAATCAAATAGTTTTTCACGTAATCAGTAACACCTTCTTCTATACTGATGAAATTATGGGTGTATCCAATTGCTTTTAGTTTAGCCATATTGGCTTCAGTAAAATATTGGTATTTATCTCTAATATCAATGGGGGTATCTATAAAGGAGTTATTTGGTATTCTATTGAGGGCTATAAAAATAGCTTCTACCAAATTATTAAATGTGCGCGCTTTGCCACTGCCTAAATTATAAATACCACTATGCTTTCTGTGGCTCATAAAAAACAAACAAACATCAGTAACATCTTTAACGTATATAAAGTCGCGCAACTGTCCGCCATCTGGGTAGTTAGGGTTGTGCGATTTAAATAATTTTACTTCTCCTGTTTGTTGTATTTGTTTAAAGGCATGCAGCACCACGCTTGCCATTCTGCCTTTATGGTATTCATTAGGTCCGTATACATTAAAAAATTTAAGTCCAGTCCAGAAGTATGGTTTTTTATCTTGTTCAATAGCCCATTTATCAAAATCGTTTTTTGAGTGTCCGTATAAATTAAGTGGTTGTAATAAATTCAACTTGGTTTCATCGTCATCATAGCCATGTTCGCCACCACCATAAGTAGCCGCTGATGAAGCATAAACAATTGGCAAGCCAAACACCACGCATTTATCCCACAACATTTTGGTATAATTTAAATTAAGCTCTTTTAAAATGGCATCATTGGTTTCGGTAGTGTCTGTGCGCGCCCCAATGTGAAAGATAAACTGAATTAACTGGTGGTTTTCGTCAATCCATGCAGCCAAATCGCTACGATTTACTTTTGTAGTGTATATTTTACCTATTAAATTATCTTCTCTTATGGGCATTCCAAAATCGTCAACCAAAACTAAATCGTTAAATCCAGCATGGTTTAACGCGGCAACCAAACAACTGCCGATAAACCCTTCTGCTCCCGTGATAATTATCATAAATTTATGTGTATTGTGCTCAAAAATAAAGATAATACACCTAAAACCTAAGTATTTTGCAGTTTTCATTTAAATGTTTTTCAATCATTAATAGTCGTTTGTATATTTGTCACTCTTCAAGGCACCATGCAAAAAAGTAAAATAGTTTATATCACTCGTAAAGTGCATTTTAATGCAGCGCACAGGCTGTATAATCCCAATTGGTCTGAAACCGAAAATGAGGCTTTTTTTGGCAAGTGTGCCAACAAATATTATCATGGGCATAATTTTGATATGTATGTGACCATTAAAGGTATTGCCAATCCGGATACAGGCATGGTAATGGATCTTAAAAAATTACGTGACATCATTAATACCTATGTGGTTGATAAAGTGGATCATCGTAATATCAATCATGATGTAGATTTTATGGCAGGACAATTGGCTTCTATAGAAAACATGGTGGTGGCCATATGGGAACAATTAGCGCCACATATTACTGATGGTAAATTGTATTGCATTAAGTTGTACGAAACCGAACGTCAGTTTGTCGAATACTTCGGTGAATAGCACAATTACATTGATCCATTTTTGCTTCTCTTCTTATATTTGAGTGTAAACTTGTATATTTGATTACTAACCAAATTATAAATCTCAAATGAAAACAATTTCAAAATTTGGAATAATAGCCGTTGCCGCTTTACTTAGCGCTTGCTCGAGCACAACTAATGTGTATGATTACTACCTTAAAAATGTACTAGAAAAGCATGAAGCAGGAAAGTCCGCCACCTCAAAAAGTAAATTGTTACTTCGTAGTTTTGAAAGTACAAATAAAGCTCAAGTTGAGTTTATTGCCTTCAAAACAGATACTGCAAAATATTTGGTTTTAGGTTCGCATAAAGTGTCTAAATCATTTTATATAAAAGATAGCTTATTTCAATTTGATATTAATGATTTATACAGTCGTGTACGTGGTGGTGATTTTATCCGTCAGATGGGGGATTTAAATATATTTTTCACTCATATACCTGCTGCTAAGGCTTTAACATTCTTGTCAGTTTGGCCAAGTTTAAAAAATGATTACAATGCACTAAAACCAGCGTTTGGTGAAGTTGCCTATTTAGACTATGCCATTGTAGCTGATGTTGTATTAAGTTTTGAAAAGAAAAGCATAACTCAACAACCTAACAATTGTAATATTTGGATAGGTAAACGCAAGCATACAGTTAGTATTGTTGAGTTAACAAAAGCCCTAACAGCCCTAAAAGCATTTAACTAACTTTTTTGTAATTATCAATAACCTGAGGTGAACAACTCAGGTTATTTTTTTGCCAATTCTTTTATTAATTGCAATACTAATTATTTAAATTTTATGAAATCATATTTATTTCCTGGACAAGGTTCTCAGTTTGTGGGCATGGGTAAAGATTTATACGATAACAATGAGCAAGCTAAAGCCTTGTTTGAAAAAGCCAATGAAATTTTAGGCTTCCGCATTACAGATGTTATGTTTAGTGGAACCGATGAAGAATTGAAACAAACACGTGTAACTCAACCTGCCATATTTTTACACTCGGTAATTAAAGCCTTGGTTGCAGGCGATTCCTTTAAGCCTGATATGGTTGCCGGACATTCATTGGGTGAATTTAGTGCTCTAGTAGCCAATAAATCTTTGAGTTTTGCAGATGGTTTAATATTGGTTTACAAACGTGCATTGGCTATGCAAAAAGCTTGCGAAATACAACCAAGTACAATGGCTGCTGTGTTGGGCTTGGATGATGTTAAAGTGGAAGAAATTTGTGCAAGTATTATTGGTGAAGTTGTGGTTGCTGCTAACTACAATTGCCCGGGCCAACTGGTTATTTCAGGAAGTTTAGATGGCGTTAGCAATGCTTGTGAATTATTGAAAGCTGCAGGAGCAAAACGCGCATTGATTTTGCCTGTAGGTGGTGCATTTCATTCGCCATTAATGGAACCTGCGAGGGTTGAATTGGAAGCTGCCATTAATGCAACACATTTTAGTGAACCTACTTGTGCCATATACCAAAATGTAACGGCTAGCGCTGTGCGCGATGTTGCTGCAATTAAAGCGAATTTAATTGCTCAATTAACTGCACCTGTAAAATGGACACAAAGCATACAAGCCATGGTGGGCGATGGTGCCAGCGAGTTTATTGAGTGTGGGCCTGGTAAAGTATTACAAGGGTTAGTTAGTAAAATTCATAAAGAAGCAGTGGTTTCATCATTAGCATAAATATAGCTTGGCATTACCCAATATTATTATTGAACCTGTTAGTGAAGATATGGTAAACAGAATTTATAGACTTACGCAAATATGCCTGCAATATGGGGCAAAATGAATGTGAGCCAAATGTTGGCACATTGTTGTGTTTCCTGAGAATTGATGTTTGATGACAAACATGCTAAATCCAATTTTTTATTACGTTTTGTGCTTAAAACCTTTCTAAAAGTTAAGGTGGTGGGAGCGTATTGTTATAGTTGATATTGCTCAGGAAAATACCACGATTTTGATTTTTTCAAACCATCAGAAACTTTATTACATTCTTATTTGAAAGCCGATTAATTAAAGCAATCAAATAAAGTTTCGTTTTGTTGAGTTCAGCTGTTGGCAGCTTTTTAGTGGATTAGAAAAATGAAAGAGGTTAATGAATCTCTCCAATATATTTTATCTTGATTAAAAGAGTTAATATAGCTAAAATTAAGTTTGCTTAAGTACTGAAAAATAATGGGAAAGTCCACATTGATGAAATGCTTGTTTTTGAGTTGTATAGTTCCATCCACAATTTTTGCTCAAATTCCATCTCCACAAATTGATTCATTGGTGGCAGTTGCATTGTTAAAATTTAATGTGGCGGGTGCTGCTATTGCCATTGTGAAAGATGGGAAAGTAATTCACTCAAAAGGATATGGCGTGACGGATATAAACACTAAAATAGCTGTCAATGAAAATACTAATTTTCAGATTGCTTCTAATACCAAAGCATTTACAACAACGGCACTGGCCATTTTGGAAGAAGAGGGCAAACTTAAATGGACAGATAAAGTGATAGATCATATTCCTGAATTCAAAATGTATGATGAATATGTTACCAAGAACTTTAATATCCAAGATCTATTAACACATCGTAGCGGACTTTCATTGGGTATTGGCGATTTGATGTTTTTCCCAGATGGTTCAGATTTTACAATTACAGATGTAGTAAGCTGCTTTCAATATTTTAAACCTGTTTCAGCCTTTCGAACACAGTTTGATTATGATAATTTATTATACATGGTTGCAGGAGAAGTAATTGCCAGAGCCAGTGGTATGAGTTATGAATTATTTGTACAAAAGCGAATTATCGAAACATTACAAATGAAAAATTCATTTGTTGGTTATTTACAAAAAGACAAAAGTAACATGGCAACGCCACATTCATCTGAATTGGGTACTATAAAAACAATAGATAGTTATGACATGGGAATGGCAGATGCAGCCGGTGGAATATACTCTAATGTAGCAGATATGTCAAAATGGATGATGTTGAATTTAAATCAAGGAAAGTATGGTATTGACCTTAAAACGCCTTTGTACTCATTAAAAAATCACCGTGAAATGTGGCGGATTCATACAGTTTTAAAAACAAATCAAAATCCAAGATACAATTCGCATTTTAACGGCTATGGCTTGGGCTGGGTATTAACAGATTTAGTCGGCAAGTTTAAGGTGTCTCATACAGGTGGATTACCCGGAATGCTTTCTATCGTAACAATGTATCCAGATTTGAATTTAGGCATTGTAATTTTAACCAATACTGAAAATGGTGGAGAAGCACTTTTTACATCCATTACAAATACCATAACTGACAGTTATTTAGGTTTAGACGATTATGCTTGGATAGATAAAATGGTAGCACGTAGAAATGATGATAAAAATGAGGAGGATAGCGTTACAAAAAAAACTTGGGAAAAAGTTGAATCGCTAAAAAATTCGAAGGTGAAAAATGAAAATTTTATAGGCGTTTACGCTGATAAATGGTTTGGGAAAGTAGAAGTGTTTGAAAAAAATAAGCAATTATGGATTAAATGTTTTCGTTCTCCAAAGTTAAATGGACCAATGGCTTTTTATAACGAAAATACCTTTGCCATAAAATGGGAATACCAGGCTATGAATTGTGATGTTTTTGCCCTATTTTCTTTTGATAAGACAAGTAAAGCACAATCTATTAAGATGATAGGTATTTCTCCAAATATTGACTTCAGCTTTGACTTTCAAGATTTAGATTTAAATAGAATTGACAAATAAGGCAAACAGCCTGAATGTACTTATCTATAAGATAAAAAACTATTTAATACATATAATTGAAAAACAATAAGTTATATGTAAATTTTACTAAATTGCTTCTTCTTCTTATTGATTCTCCAAAATTATAATTGACACATATTTGAAATTTCGATTAATTAATCATAAAACACAAAGACTATCAGCCAAATATTTGACTGATGTTTATGATTTGTCGAATGAACACAATGAATATACTTATTGTTGTGTTCCCAATGGAGAATTAGGAATTACGGTTATTATAGAAGGTGAATGCCATATAAAAACAGAAGATGGATGGAAGAAACAGGCGAACGTTCATCTTTATGGACTAATTAATAAAGTTCAATTGCTTAAAATGAGCCCCAATTACCGAGAAATTTCAATTGGTTTCTATCCACATTACCTTCAATTATTTTTAAAAGATTCTTTGCACTCAATTAATAAAACAAGTGGAACTGATTTGTTGGATTTGTTTAAAAAAGACAAAGTGAATAAACTGTATGAAAATTTAAGCCAAAGTAATAATGATGAATCTTTAATGAACAAAATTGAAGAATTTCTGAAAGATAATATCCTTAATGAAGAGTTGGACAAAAGGGTTTTACTAGCGCACCATTTAATTACTATTGAAAATATTTATAAGGTTGATGACTTAAGCTCCATATTAAATGTTACATCCACCACTTTACGAACTCTTTTTAATCAACATGTTGGAATTTCCCCCAAAGACCTAATCAAGATTCATCGAATAAAAAAGGCATTGTGCTATCAGTTGCCTAATGAAGAATCACTTACTCAATTGGCCTATCATTTAAACTATTTCGACCAAGCGCATTTCTGTAAGGACTTTAAAGATTCAATAGGTATTTCTCCTAAACAGTATTTATTAAATAGTCAACTTTATTCCGATTTTTCCGATTTTCAACATTGGCGCTATGATAGTTTTGGAATGATCCTGAAATAGTGGTCACACCCCATCTATTATTATAAAGATTCATTAGGTCTTCCTCTTAAATAGTGTTCTGTAAATAGTAATTCACTTTCGATTTTTACAATTTTTTATTCATCTGACGTAATATTTTTGTCGTATAGTCAGAACTAATACGACCAAGTATGGCTTATTGATCTAAATATTTTAAATCATGAAAAAAATAATACTCGCTACCATTTCTTTTTTGTTTTCTTTTTCTTTTGTATTCGCTCAACAAAAAGAGTGTGGAACTATGGAGCATCTTGAATATTTAAAAACGCAAGATCCAAAACTAGAAAATAAAATGTTGCAAAATGAGCAAGCCTTACAAAACTGGATTAAAACTCATGCCACCTCTAAATTAGGGAAGAAGACTACAATCATAACTATTCCCGTTGTTGTTCATGTAGTTTATTCTAATCCAACGGAGAACATAAGTACTGCTCAGGTTTTATCACAAATAGCTATTTTAAATAAGGACTATAGAAGATTAAATGCAGATACTTCAACCACTCCTTCAGTGTTTGCAGCAGTAGCAGCAGATTGCGAAATAGAGTTTTGTCTTGCCACAAAAGACCCAAATGGAAATAGTACATCTGGTATTACTAGAACTGCTACTACTCAAACTAGCTTTACTTGCGGAACTTTTAATGGGGTAAGTTGGTCAAATGATATAGTAAAATATACATCATCTGGGGGCATTGATGCCTGGAATACCTCACAGTATTTAAATATTTGGGTTTGTGATATTAATGGATTTAACGGTTATGCTCAATTACCTGGCGGCCCCGCTAGTTCTGATGGTGTAGTTGTTGATTATACAAGGTTTGGTAATATCGGCACAGCAGCCGGCAACTCTTTTATAATAAGAACTGCTACGCATGAAATAGGACATTGGTTAAACTTAAGCCATATATGGGGCAACAATATTTTAGAAACTTCTAATTGTGGTAATGATTCCTGTAATGATACGCCAACGGAGTCTTCGTCAACTTATGGATGTCCAACATTTCCTTTTAATGCATATAGCGCATGCAATTCAGGGGCTAATGGTGAAATGTTTATGAACTATATGGATTATACGGATTGTAGAAATATGTTTACACAAGATCAAAAGACTAGAATGATCGCGGCTATAAATACATTTAGACCTGGCTTACTTACCTATGTATGTCAGGCGGGAGTTGTATATGGTTGTACTGATCCTTTAGCGTGTAATTATTCTGCATTAGCCACTGTTAATGTTGATTGTAATTATACTACCTGTGCGGGTTGTATGGACTCAGCTGCATATTCTTACGATTCTTTAGCTACTATAAGTGATACTGCTTCATGTTTGTATTGTAATATCTCAGCTTCAACAGTAGTTATTAACCCGAGTAGTAAAGGTGCATTAGATGGTTCCGTTGATTTATCAGTGACTGGTTGGAATTGTGTTACACCTACTAGTTTAGCTTCGAACTTTGGAACACCTAATGGCTCAACTGGAGTAATGTTCAATATGATAAACACTTCTGGGTATCCACTAACTATTACAGGAATTTCACAAGGTAGTTATGGCTCCTACTTTGGTTCAGCTACCAGTTACAATATTTATTATTATCCTGGCACCTATGTGCCTCATATAAATAATACAAATGGTTGGGTAGCGCTTGCATCTAATTCAAGTGGCACAGTTCCATCAGGAGGAACTCTAGCGGTGCCTGTATATAGTGGTGTAATTCCAATGAAAGCAGTAACTATACCAGCTGGGGCAACATACGGTTTTTATCTGGGTCTAAATGGAACATTAACCTATTCAACTGCTACTGGAACAGCTGGTCTTACTCCTTGGGGAAGTAATGCTGCACTTACAATAACTGTTGGACATAGCAGTTCTTTTCCAAATGTAGTTAATACTCCTAGAGCTCCTCTAATTCAAGTTCATTACGGAACCAATACTTCCACACTTACTTATGTATGGTCTAATGGCGCAACAACTGAAGACCTTTCTGGAGTTGCTGCAGGAACTTATGCTGTAACAGCCACGGATTGTAATGGGTGTAAAGTTTCTAAAACAGTTAATGTAGGTGTGATTTCAGGTTTAAGCGAAGAGCCTATCAACGCTATTTCTATACATCCGAATCCAGCAAAAAGCCAAATCACAGTAAAAGCAGATGCAAAATTAGTGGGTTCTGATTATATCATTCATGACTTACTAGGTAAAATAGTACTTCAGGGTAAAATAAATTCAGAAAACACCATTATTGAATTTGGTCATTTATCGGGTGGTATTTATCTGCTCAGTATTGAAGACAATAATTTGAAGCAAACATTTAAAGTGATAAAAGAATAAAGTCTACATCTTTTTTAGCATTAAAAACAAACACTATGAAAACAAAAACAAAACTCATCATAGCCATTGTAATTTTGTTATTTATAACATTTAAACAAAGTGTAAAAGCACAAACTGGTTATTATTCTCCTTCACTTGTCAACTTCGATGTTGCCATGATGAATCTTTTAAAAAATTATGATATACCTGGTGGTCAATTAGCCATTACTTATAAAGGACGTTTGGTTTACAGCCGTGGGTTTGGACTTGCTGATGAATCGGTAAAAACTGCTGTATGTCCTGATAATATTTTTAGAATAGCAAGTTTGTCCAAGCAAATTACAGCTATTACCATCATGCATCTTTACGAGCAAGGTAGAATAGGTTTAAACGATACTGTTTTTGGTGCAAATGGAATATTGAATGATTCAATTTATCAAACTGTATTAGACCCTAGGGTTTATGGTATTACGGTGAAACATTTACTTTCTCATCAGGGTGGAATGACTAGTTCAAGTTTTTACCTAAAGAGTCAAATGCTTAATTTTACTCCGGGAACAAATGCTTTATATTCTAATGTAGGTTATGTCTATCTTGGAAGAGTAATTGAAAAAATAACCAAGCAGGATTATGAGACTTATGTGCGAGATACCATATTAGCTCCTATAGGTATCAGGGATATGCGCTCTGGAAAAAGTCTTTTAATGAATAAGTCTCCTAAGGAAGTTCGTTATTACGATGATCCAAGTGCGCCCCTTGTTCCTTCTATTTTTGATTCTACTGTATTGGTGCCAAGACAATACGGTGGAACATTTAGTATGGAATCTAGCAAAGCATGCGGTGGATGGATTGCTTCGGCACAAGATTTATGTAAATTGTTGTGTGCTGTGGATAAATTTAGCACAAGACCAGACATTCTTTTATCAGCAACCATCAATACCATGGCTCAACCTATTCATTCTTTTTTGGGTAATCCTTATGCGCTTGGATGGTTTATTAATACCACTTCTAACAATTGGTGGCATGATGGTTTACTAACCGGC
>CANLLM010000001.1 GCA_947491825.1 Bacteroidota bacterium | reverse complement strand
TAAGCGAAGATATTCGTGAAGCTAAACAATTAAGTGAATTAGCCATTGAAGCCAATGTAAATATAAGAATCCTTCACGAAGATAAGTTTCATCCAGATTTAAAAACATTTAAACGTATGGTGAAACGGCCTAATTATGTGGAGTTAAAGCGTTATCAAAATAAAGTTTTAAGTGTGAGCAACGACTCTATGATTTTTGGTATGATACTTAGTGATATTGACTTGCTTACGCATATTATTGGCTCTAATGTAAAAAAGGTTGTGGCTAATGGTGCTGCCGTATTTAACTCATATACAGATTTTGTAAATGTCAGACTCGAATTTGAAAATGCCTGTGTAGCCACATTAATATGTGGTAACTTTAACAACGGAGAGAATAGTTATATAAAGGCCTATCAAAAGGGCGAGTGTATAGGTATGGGGTTAAATGATTTTGAAATCACCCGTTTGGTAAAGAATGATGACAATGAAATGGTGCATCAAGAAATTATACCTAAAAACAACCGCAAGCAAGATATTGTTAAATTAGAATTAGAGTACTTTGCATTAAGTGTTTTAAGCCGCCAACGTATGACCCAAGATACACACCAATCCTATCAAAATTTACGTATTGCCTATCAAGTAATTGAAAAAATGTATCCTAGTACCTTATTCGATTATAATGGATAGAGGATTTATCCGTTGTACTTAAAAGCTTAAGTATGATTAAAATGAATACTTTTGTTCAACGTTCAACATGAAAAATATTTATCGCGCCAGTACAGCAATAATTCTTATAACGCTGTTTTCTCAATGTAAGGTTTTTGATAACGAGGTAATTGTACCAGGATATGTATATATCCCTAGCTATAAATTAGAAACGGCCATTGACGGAAGCCAAGGTGATACTACAGCTAAAATAGTTGATGTTTGGGTTTATGATAATGGCAGCACGATAGGGTCTTATGGCTTACCTGCACTTATTCCCATTCAAAAAAAGGGAATCATGGAAATTGGTATTGATGCTGGAATACTAAAATCAGGTCAGGATTATGAACGCATGCCCAACCCCCTTTTAACTCGCGCTTATTTTACCATTGATGCCCAGCCGCAAAAAATCGATACCATTACTCCTGTATTTAAATATATTCCTCGTGCTAAGTTTAAATTTATCGAAGATTTTGATCGTGTTGGCTTAAGATTTACTAAGTTTTATTCGATGCCTGGCGATACCATAATCTATGTAAATAGTGGCGACAGTGCAAGAACACCGGGTAAAAACTCTGGGATGATTGTGTTAACTGACAGCACTGATTATTTCCGTTTAATAACAACTGATCCATACAATTTAACAGGCTTAAATCTACCATCAGTTCTCGAAATGGATTACAATTCAGATGTAATTTTATTTATTGGGCTGTTTGCTAATACACCTACTGGAGTGAAGCAAATTCCACTGTTTAACGCTTTTCCTACAAAAGGGTGGAACAAGGTATATATTAACCTTACTGATGAAGTAGCAATTAACCCCATTAATACAGAATATAAAGTTTACATAGACGTATATCGCAGTAATGGATCCCCACGTCCACGTATAATTATTGACAACGTAAAGCTAATTGAAGGTTAATGAAGTTAAGAAAACATACCATTCCTTTTATCCTTGTTGACTTTGTGGCTGCCATGATTTCTTGGTTTACTTTTTTTACATACAGAAAAGTATTTGTAGAGCCAGATAAATTTGGATACGATATTCCATTTGAGGCCAATACTCATCTATATTTAGGTTTGTTGGTAGTTCCTATGTATTGGGTGCTGTTATATGCACTATCTGGAGCTTATATAGATGTATGGCGCAAGTCGCGTATCAAGGAAATGTCTCGTACTTTCTCAATAACAGTAATGGGGGTTGTTATTTTGTTTTTTACCTTATTGCTTGATGATGAAGTGAAGTCTTATGAAGTTTATTATAAGACAATACTTACCCTATTTTCACTTCACTTTGTGGTAACTACTTTTGGTCGTATACTAATGGCCACACTAATAAAAAGGTTGATTAATGCCCGTGAAATTGGTTTCAAAACAATAGTAGTTGGTAGCAATACCATTGCACTCGACTTGGTGAAGGAATTACAAAATGGGAAAGATCTACAAGGTTATCTTTTGGTAGGATTTGTTAACGTAACCGATGCGCATGAGCTAAATGGCCATTTACCTTATTTAGGTAATTATACCCTATTACCGATATTGATTAAAAAATACCAAATAGAAGAGGTCATCATTGCTTTAGAATCCTCTAAACACAGAGAAATTGCAGAGGTTAATAATTTATTGGAAGACGAGCCTGTTATTATAAAAATTGTCCCTGATTTATTTGATGTGGTGAGTGGCAGTGTTAAAATGCAAAATGTGTTAGGTACTGCACTAATTGAAATTAACCACCAAATAATGCCTACTTGGCAAATGGTATTAAAACGGTTAATTGATGTGGTGGTTTCTCTTTTGGTTTTGATTGTATTATCACCATTATATTTATTGTTGGCAATTGCAGTTAAGGTTTCATCTGATGGGCCTGTTTTTTTCAAGCAAGCACGCATTGGGTTGCATGGAAAAGTATTTCACATCATTAAATACCGCACCATGATTGTAAATGCTGAAGCGAATGGTCCTGCATTATCATCTAAAGATGATAAACGTATAATAAGCGTAGGGCGTACTTTACGTAAATATAGGTTTGATGAAATTCCGCAGTTTTACAATGTTTTAGTTGGAGATATGAGCTTGGTTGGTCCTAGACCAGAGAGACAATTTTTTATCGACCAAATAATGCCTGTTGCTCCTCATTACAAACATTTGCAAAGGGTGCGTCCTGGTATTACTTCATGGGGAATGGTAAAGTACGGTTACGCAGAAAATATTGAACAAATGATTGAGCGCCTTAAGTTTGATGTACTTTATATAGAAAACATGAGTTTAGCAATGGACTTTAGAATTATGATCTACACGATTAAAACAATAATACAAGGTAGGGGGAAGTAAGTAACTAATTATTTTCTCTGTGGTTAAATACAAAAACGCCTTAGGCTAAATTAGCTAATCTGCCCCCAACGCGAAGTTTTACCGTAGTTTATAAAATATTGTTTTAGTTGTTGGTGTTTTGGTGATTCCAGTTCAGGGTCATTTTCTAAAAGTTGAGTTGCAATCTCTCTTACTTCCTGCAGTAAGTTTTGATCTTTAGCTAAATCAGCCATTTTTAAATCCAATACACCACTTTGAGCGGTGCCTTCTAATTGTCCTGGTCCACGGAGTTTTAAATCGACCTCAGATATTTCAAAACCATTATTTGTATCGCACATGGTTTTTATACGAAGTTTACCATCGGCACTTAATTTATAACTGGTCATCAATACACAAAAACTTTGTTCTGCACCGCGTCCAACGCGGCCACGTAATTGGTGTAATTGTGATAAACCAAAACGTTCAGCACTTTCAATAATCATCACACTTGCATTAGGAACATTAACACCAACTTCAATTACTGTTGTTGCTACCATAATATGCGCTTCACCTCTAACAAAACGCATCATTTCTGCATCTTTATCAACTGGTTTCATTTTTCCGTGTACCATAGCTATCTGGTATTTGGGCAAAGGGAAATGTTTACTAAGCTCCTCAAAACCATTTTGCAAATTCATGTAATCCATTTTTTCGCTTTCTTCTATCAATGGATATACCACATAAATTTGTCGCCCTTTAGCAATTTCTTCACGCATAAAACCAATTACCGCCAAACGATTCGCGTCATTTCTATGAACTGTTTTAATTGTTTTACGCCCTGCAGGTAATTCATCAATCACACTCGTATCTAAATCACCATAAAGTGTCATGGCTAAAGTTCGCGGAATTGGTGTGGCTGTCATCACCAAAACATGTGGGGGATAGGTGTTTTTTTTCCAAAGTTTAGCGCGTTGTTCAACACCAAAACGGTGTTGCTCGTCTACAATTGCCAATCCCAAATTTTTGAACTGAACTACACTTTCTATTAGTGCATGTGTACCTATTAAAATATGTATATTTCCTTCAGCTATACCTTGTAATATTTCTTTACGTTTTTTTGTTTTGGTTGATCCTGTTAACAGCTCAACTTTAACAGGCATATCTTTAAGTAGTGCATTAATAGTAGTAAAATGCTGTTGTGCCAAGATCTCCGTTGGGGCCATCATGCATGCTTGATAGTTGTTGTCTAGCGCCATAAGCATACTCATGAGCGCAACTACAGTTTTACCGCTACCTACATCACCTTGAACAAGTCGATTCATTTGTTTACCACTTTTTACATTAACCCTTATTTCTTTTAATACACGTTTTTGTGCATTGGTTAATTCAAAGGGTAAATGGTTGTTGTAGAACGTATTAAAATAATCACCAATAACATCAAGCTTTATGCCATTATAAATTTGGGTTCGCTTAATTTTATAACGCAATAAACGCAATTGAATAAAAAATAATTCTTCGAATTTTAACCGCTGTTCTGATTTAGCTAACATGTCAGCATTTGCCGGGTAGTGGATGTTAACCAAAGCATCTTTTCTGCACAGTAAATTGTGTTTGGTTACTAAATATTCTGGTAGATTTTCTGTTATATCAAAACGTGTGTCTGTAACCAAAGCATTGGTTAGCTTCATGATTACTCGGCTATCAATATTTTTAGCCTTCATGCGTTCAGTGGCATTGTAAAATGGCATGATGTGCATATACATTTTACTTTCTGCCGATTCTGGATCATCAACTGTTGGGTGCGCAATATTGAAGGAGCCATTAAATTCCGTTGGTTTACCGAATACCATATATTCTCTACCATCAGTAATACTTTCTTGAATCCATTTGATTCCCTTAAACCACACCAACTCAATTCGCCCTGTCCCGTCAGTTAAGTCGGCCACTAAACGTTGTGCTCGTTGCTGTCCAATAAGCCTTGTGTTTTTAATTACTCCCCGCAGTTGTAAGTATGGCATATCGGGCATAATTTGGTTTATTTTATATACCTGCGACCGATCTACGTGCCTATATGGATAATGGAATAAAAGATCAGCAAACGTAAAAATGCCAAGTTCTTTTTTCAGCATTTCAGCTCTAGCTGTTCCTACTCCTTTTAAATACTCTATTTGCGTGGTTAAAAATTGCACCTCTGCAAAATAGCATAATTTAATATGGGTACAAAAGTGGTTATCCGCAACTTAATTGTGCATTATTACTCTGAATCATAACTTATTTTAGCAGCATGAAACGTTTGTTATTGTATGTAAGTTTGAGCATAAGCAGCTATGCAGCATTCGCTCAAACATTATTCCCTGTTCAAATTAAAGGTAAATGGGGTTTTACTAATGGAGCAGGTAAGTTAGCTATTATACCGATTTACGACTATGCTGAAAGTTTTTACAATGGCAGGGCAGTAGTGGCATTAAATAATCAACCTTGCGCTATTGATGAAACTAATTTCAGAATAATTGATACTGGGTTATATATCAATATTCAAAGATTTAGTGAAGGGGTATCAAAGGTTACCACAGTAAAATTGCAACAGTTTTTTGTTGATGTAAATGGGAAAAGAGTTTGTAATGTTCCTATAGATGTATATGATGCAAGGCCATTTAAAAATGGATTATCAGGTATTGCCAAAAAAGTTGATATCCATGAAACGAAGTTTAACAACGATATTGTTAACTTGGGATACAAGTTTGGGTATATGAATAAAAACGGACAAGTGGTTGTGGCATGTAAATATGATGATGCTGATGATTTTGACAATGGGTTTGCTCGCGTTCGTGTTGATAAAAAGTTTGGTGTGATTGATACTTTGATTAATGAAGTGGTTGCACCGTTGTATTTTAATATTGGTAAATTTATTGAGGGCAAGGCTTGGGTTGATGTTGGCGGGAATTATGGCTATATAAACAATAAAGGAGACGTTTTAATTAGACCAATTTACCAATATGCGTATGATTTTAGTGAAGGATTGGCAGGCATAAGCTTAGAGGGTAAATTTGGTTTTATTGATGAGATGGGCAAGGTCGTAATTGCTCCTCAATTTGAAGCCATAAGACCATTCTCGCAAGGATTGGCCGCTGTTAAACAAAATGGCAAATGGGGCTTTATAGATAAATTAGGGACACTTAAAATGCGTTTTGTATTTGATAATGCAATGTTGTTTGTAAATGATAGATGTGCAGTTTTGATAAAACGTAAATGGGGATTTATTGATGCTACAGGTGCTGTTGTTATTCCAGCAGAGTTTGATGCTGTAGGAACATTTAGTGATGGCCTAGCCGAGGTGATGATTGGCCAAGTTAGTGTATATGTAAACAAGCAAGGAGTTATTATTCCGCAATTAAAATAGTAACATACACGTGTCCATATTAAATGTATGATTGTAAGAAATTATTTACTTTGGCAAACAGTTCTTAAACTCGAGATATCTTGCATCAAATGTTCCAGTGTTTCCACCGCTACCAAGACACTTCCATGTTTCTTCAATATTTAAGACCCTATTATCAGGATTAGGGTGGGTGCTTAAAAACTCAGGAATTGTGGCACTCCCGCTTATTTTCTGAAAAAAATATTTGGCTCCTTGAGGATCATATTCTGTCCCTAATAAATACCTAACGCTATAGTCGTCTGCTTCTGTTTCGTCAGTTCTACTAAATTTTAAAGCAAGCAGTTGAGCACCGATTTGAGCAATTTGTTGTGTGTTTCCACTAGTAAAAATTTGAATCAAGGTTTCAACACCATATTGTTTGAGCATCTGATTGGCGCTATGTCTACGATCGGCATGTGCAATTTCGTGCCCCATCACCCCAGCCAATTGCATTTCGTTATCCAGATATTTTATTATTCCTGTGTATACGTATATATAGCCTCCTGGTGTGCAAAATGCATTTAGCATATTATCATCTTTAATGATTCTAATGCGCCAAGGGAATTCATCTTTATAATAAACCTTACTCGAATTTAAAATGGTGTTGCGTATACGGTAAATATGTCCATATGCAACTGGGTTAGTTGCAGAATCCAAAATGGGATAGTTACTTGGGTCTAATTCTATTTGTTGAACAGATGCTAGTCCCATCTGTATATCTTGGTTAATATTCATCAATAAACCGACAGCACCACCGGGTGCTTTACCTCCGCAATTATCAGTAAATGATGCGTCTTTATCGCTGCTGCAACCTGCAAATACAGAGATAGAAAAGGTAATAAGTAATAATGATTTTATTTTCATGATTTGAAAAAGTGTAATGACTAAGTTAATTATAATTTAGGTTTTAATCCTAAAGATGCTGCTACATCTAACATGAACGTGTATGCTTCTCCTGGATTATTTGCTATTTTACCTTCTAAAATGGCCTCTCTAATTTCAGTTTTTATTAACCCCACCTCACGACTTGGTCCAATTCCAAATGCGATCATGATATCTTCTCCGCTAATTGGAGGTTGCCAATTTCTTAATGCATCTCGCTCTGTAACATCAACAACCAATTGTTTTACTTGCTCAAGGTTCTTCCTATATGTTTCTACCTTAACTTTATTTTTACTTGTAATATCCGCTTTGCATAACAAAAAAAGGGCGTCAATATCTTCTTCCGCATCAAGTATTAACCTTCGTATGGCACTGTCAGTTACGCCATCTTCAGCTAACACTTTGGGTCGATGATGTAGTGCAACTATTTTTTCTACGAATTTCATTTTTTCGTTGAGTGGTAGTTTTAAATGACCAAAAATCTTTTTCACCATGCGACTACCTTTATCCTCGTGCCCATGAAAAGTCCAACCAGTTCCTTTTTCAAAACGTTTGGTTAATGGTTTGGCAATATCGTGCAGAAGCGCAGCCCAACGTAACCATAGCTCATCCGTATCTACGCAAATATTATCTAATACCATTAGGGTGTGGTAGAAGTTGTCTTTGTGTGCTTTTTCGTCAATTACCTCTACTCCATGCATAGCAGCTAATTCTGGAAAAATTAGTTGAAGTATCCCGCTGTCAAACAATAAATTAAAACCAATAGATGGTTTATCACTGAGTATTATTTTATTAAGTTCATCGCTTATTCTTTCAAATGAAATTATTTTTATTCTATCCGCATTTCTTTTAATAGATTCAAATGTCTCAAATTCAATTTCAAACCTCAATTGTGTAGCAAATCTTATGGCTCTCATCATGCGCAATGGGTCATCACTAAAAGTAATATCAGCATCAAGTGGTGTGCGTATGATTTTATTTTCTAAGTCTTGTATACCATTAAATGGATCTACTAATATGCCGTAATCGGAGTTGTTTAAGCTAATAGCCAATGCATTTATGGTGAAGTCTCTACGGTTTTGGTCATCGTTTAAATTGCCAGGTTCTACAGCGGGTTTTCTGCTGTTTTGCGAGTAGCTCTCTTTACGAGCTCCCACAAACTCTACCTCCCAATCGTGAGTTTTAACCATGGCTGTACCAAAGTTTTTAAAGTATGAAAAACTACTTTTCGGAATATTGGCCGAAAACTGCTGAGCAAGCTTTATTCCATCACCCAGAACCACTACATCAATATCTTTACTTGGGCGGTTTAAAAATAGATCGCGTACAAAGCCTCCCACCACATAAGCTGGTATTTCATGTTTATTGGTTACTTCTGCAATTTGCTTAAAAATGGGTTGTTGTAAATCTACCTTCACGATACAAAAATAAGGTTTATCTTATGGCTTCATGATTTTTTTAGGCAGTTGATCGAACTTTATTTGAGCTGTTACCATAAATCTGGCTGAGAAACTAGCCCCTAACGGATGATACCATTCTTTTTGATTAAATATGTTTCTTAAAGTAGCGTTGATGTTCATTCGTTCTCCCCACATTTTTTTATTAATGGAAACGTCTGTTGTAAAATTGGAAGGAATATTTACCATTTGCAAAGCCCCATTATAATAGTTTTGCCAAGCAGTTTTTGATAAGGCTTGTGTTCGCATGGCAACATCAAACCTTGCAGGTAATTTATAATACATGCTTAACAAAAGTTTTCTTTTGGCTTCGTTTGATAATACAGTTTGTAACTCTTTTTGATTTGAAGTATTGTTTGCTGAATAATAGTCTAATTCAAACCAAAAATTAGTTAGCACATCATAGTGAATGTTTAATCCCCAAATTTTACCGAAAACGTTGCCATGTTCAGACTTTGTTTGATAACCATTATATATAAAACTAACCGTATTGGTATTTGGTATTAGATATACCGCATTTTGTGAGTATCGTAAACCTCCGTGTATTGTTATACTAAAGTAGTTACGACCAAAATTTAGTTTGTAAAAATAATCAGCACTTAGTTTTTGTGTAGGTATACTGTTTAATTTTACGGGGTATGTAACCATGGGGTTATTAATACCGCTATTGTGATTAACACCGTAATGATACCAAGTTTGATTAAGGTACTGGGCTAAACGTATTTGTTGGTATGATCCTACAAAATTCCAGCTGCTTATAATATTATTGTTTTTTTGGTGACTAAATACCAAGTTTGGATTAATGGTGTAATCCATAATATTTAACATCGCATCCAATTGTTGAGTTGTTTTTTTATTTGGTTTTCGTTTAATACTTGCATATGGTTGATGCTGCGCAATAAAACCGGCTGAGGTAGAGTAAGAGTAGTAGTTTAATGTATATCCTAAAGTATATATTCTGTGTAAATTTTTTTCCATAAAAACACTTTTACCTACTTCTGTATTTAGTGTATTTGTCAAGTATTTATACTCAGTAAAATCTCCGGCATTTTGCACCCAATTATTAAATGATTGTTGATTGATTGTTGTATTTAGTTTTACGTATCGATTATTACTAAATGTGCGTTTAAAGCACAAAGTACCTTCTAAATAACCTGTTTTAAATGGGTGTTCACTTCCTGTAAAATTCCTGAATAAAAACTCATCTTGTTTGCTTAATACGGCACTTGCTTGTATGTGTATTTTTTTGAATTGCCCAGCGCCTTCTGCCCTAAACGACATTAATGTGTTTTTATTTGCAACTTTCGGATACACCAAATATCGAGCAGTAATCATGGTGTCGCGAGCATACCAGTCTTGAAAATTAAAACTTGTATTAATGTGAAATTTATTGCCATAATAACCCAGCGAATGTGAGTATACAAATCCTGTTTTATCAATGTTTGGAGAGCTATAACCTGCTATGTACTTTGCCGCACCGGGGTCATTAATTGGGTTACCGTTATTTGCAATTACCTTATATGTTAATCCTTTAAAATCATTGCGGGTAACAATGTTAATTGCTCCAAAACCACAAAATTGTCCGTTAATTATTTGTGATGTATTAAATATTTCGACATAACTAATATCAATAACAGATATGCCCAATAAGTTTATATTCAATGCATCCCATCTCTCTAGTTCTATCTTCTGTCCATTAACCATCAGCATTACATTTTGATGTTGCTGTGTAGATGTACTTGCTATGTTTAAATAATACCGATCGCCATTAATTGTGCTGTAAGTTGTTTTATCAATCCATGACAGTAGCTCACTCAATCTGCCAATTCCTTGCGCACGAATGAGCTCTGAAGTAATGTATTGTTTTTCTCCTTTTACAGGCTGTAAGGTTGCAGATAAATTGGCATTTGCTGATTGCTTTATATAAAGTACCGAATCAGTTTGTGCCATTGACACAAAGCTTAAAGAAACCAATAATATATTTAAAATGTATTTCAATTAATAAAGTGCTGAAAGGCTTTCGGTGTATTGAAATAATATATCAAACCTGATTGAAAAAATAGCTGGTGCTGTTTATGAAAAGTTTGTGTGCCAATGTAAAATGATCCCGATTGAAGGTGTAATGTTTTGTATAATTTAATTTGCAAAGCTAGCCCAAGTTGGTATATTAATTCTGACTCGCGCAAGTTATTTATGTTGTTTGTATTTTGTTCAAAAATCATGTAATTGGCGCCAAAAGCTGCACATGGTTTTAGCCAAACATTTTTTCTTATTGGAATGTTAAATAGATATCCTACGGTAAATAACAACGATTGATATTCTGATAATACTGGATTTTTATTGGTGAAGGTTGTTGCAGTCAATAACACATCACCTTTGTATAAATTTGCTCCTAATTGTAATTGTAGTCCTGTTGAAGTAACGTATACAGAAAATGGCTTGTTGTTGTATAAAGGTAAAACTATCGAAGTTGATACGTTTAGTTTTGTTAGCGGTAATACCTGCTGCGCTTCGGTATATAAACTAAAAAAAGCGGCAAAAAAAAGGGTTGCTTGTTTCAAATTACTTTGCAAATACTTTTTTCAAAATATCATTTACCCTTGCTAATGGGTCTGTTCTTATTGCTTTTTCTTCTTCGGCTACTTTTATAAACAATCCGATTAATGCTTTATTAGTTACATGTGAACTTAAGCTATTGGTTGTTATCTTGGGGAAAAGTAATCCGTTTAATGAAGCAGTGTTGTAGGCACTAACAAGGTTGTTATATGTTGAGTTTGCCGATATTCCTCCGATAAGTTCTTTACTTAAAGATGCATCAATTTTAGGTTGAAAAGCACTGTAAAGTGGTGAGAAAGTTTTGTCTTTTAAGTAAACGGTAGCGGCAGTATCAGTTCCATTTAAAATACTCAAACCATCCGAGATGCTTATTCCAGTGATGGCATTTATAAAAATTGGTTTAGCTTCTATTGCAGCATCCTCTGCTGCACGATTCAAACTTTTTATGGTTTCTTCTAATAAGATAGAACCACCGGGTACTTTGCTTATATTGTCATATATAGCTTTTGCATCATCTGGTAAAATGATTTTTACCACATCATCTTTGTAGTAACCATCTAATTTGTTTAAAATCGTTACTGAGGTATCAGTTCCTACACTTAATGCACTTTTTAAACCTTCAATTATTTCTTCGTTGGTTAAGCCACTACCTGCTATAATTTTATTTAAATCATCTTCTGTACAAGATGTGAAAGAAATGATACTGATACAAATAATTAATAGCTTTTTCATAAATACAAACATAAAAAAAAGTTAACGTTTTAGTATGTTTTTCCATTATGCATGAATAAATATGTTGGGTGAAGTAACTTATTGCTTGTTTTTACTTGCCAATTTATTTTTGGGTGCATTTCCCAATCGATTAAATTTAAGCATATTTTGCCAATTACCACTTTTACTATTCTAGCCAATAAAATACCAAAGTCCTTTATAGAGTTTTAATTTACACTTTAAATATTATATTGATTTATAAGCTATTATACGAAGAAAAATCGCTGCACTTGACTATGTAAAAGTGCAGCGAAATAACCTATTATTAGGGGCTACTTCAACTGATAATCTAACCATTCGAAAAACACGCGTTGCCACAAAATAGAGTTTTGTGGTTTTGTTACCCAATGGTTTTCGTCAGGGAAGTACAAGAATCTACTTGGTAACCCCTTTAGCTGCGCAGCATTAAACGCTTCTTGTCCTTGGCCAAGTGGCACACGAAAATCCTTTTCGTTGTGAATGACTAGCATCGGGCTATCCCAATTTTGTATAAACTTATGTGGTGAGTTGTCGTAGTTTTTGCTTCGTGGAGCTTGCCAATAAGGGCCTTTGTTGTCATTGTTAGCAAAAAACATTTCTTCTGTTGTGCCATACCAACTTTCAATATTAAACATCCCGCAATGTGCCACAAATGTTTTAAAACGTTTTTGGTGATTACCTGCTAACCAATACACACTGTATCCACCAAAGCTTGCGCCAACAGCCGCACGTTTTTCTTTTGCTACATAGGTTTCTTTACTGATCTCATCAACAGCGCTTAAATAATCGCGCATACATTGTCCGCTATAGTCATTAATAATAGCATCATTCCAAGCACTGCCAAAACCAGGTAAACCTCTGCGGTTGGGCGCTATTACAATGTAACCATTATTTGCCATTAATTGAAAATTCCATCGGTAACTAAAGTACTGACTCACCATACTTTGAGGTCCACCTTGGCAATACAATAAAGTAGGGTAACGTTTGCGGCTATCGAAATCAGGCGGAAAAATAATCCAGGTAAGCATTTGTTTTCCATCAGTAGTTGTTATCCAACGTTTTTCTACTTTACCTTGTTTTACATTGCTCCAAACTGGTTGGGTAATAAAAGTGAGTTGTTTCTCTTCCCCATTTTTTGCGATATTAAATAACTCTGTTGGATTGTTCATGTTTTGGCGTGCACCAATGAGCGTAAACCCTTTTTCGTTTCCGGCTAAAGCAATGCCTAAATAGTCGTTATCACCCTTAGTAATTTGTTTTACTTCGGAATATTCTGCCCCAGCTTTTTTAGCTTTTTCTGTTGAAGTAAATATGTTTCGTGTACCTTGGTACTGCGAAATGAAAAATAACTGCGAGCCGTTATTTGTCCAACAAAATGCATCGGTTGTATAATCAAATTCTTCGGTTACATCAACCTCTTGTTTGTTTGCAAAATAATAAACCATTAAGCGATTTTTGTCCGCTTCGTTTCCGGCACGTTTCATGCTTAACCAAGCAATCTTTTTTCCATCAGGACTGAACTGAGGCTCTCTATCATAACCACTATTTAGTTCGGTAATATTGATTGTTGATTTTGTTTCGATGTTGTATATAAAAATATCTGTATTGGTGCTTACTGCACTCGGTGTACCATTCAGTTTTTTACATGAAAATGCCAAGCGTTTACCATCAGGACTCCAACTCATTTCGTTTTCATCACCAAATGGGGGTTCTGGTGCATGGTATTTTTCATCACCTAAAATATCAACAGCTGTGCCTGTTAATGCTCCATTTTGATAGCTTACAACAAATGGATGATTATAGGTAAAATCGTTCCAAGAGTCCCAATGACGATAATATAAACCATCAATAATCCTTGCTTTAACTAAAGGAAGATCAGGATACATTTCGGTTACTGTTTCATCTAATTTAACTTTGGCTATGTACATCAAGTTGTTCATGGCAGGAGCATATTTATACCCCTCAATACCGCCTTTAACCTGAGTTATTTGAATGATGTTACTACCATCTAAATTGGCTTCGTATAGTTGCACCTCACCATCTTTAGCCGACATGAAAGTTATACGTTGTCCATCAGGACGAAAACGCGTTCCAAAAGCTCCTGTTTCTGGTTTTACCACATGAATTGGAGTTCCTCCAGCTGATGGAATTAGGTAAACAGTATTTGCTCCTTTATTAGTAGCCACCTCATAGTTTTTAACTTCAAACAATACTTGTTTTCCATCTGTTGAAACCACTGGGTTACCAACACGACCAAGTTGCCACAATGTTTCTGGAGTGAGTTTTTGTTGCGCGTAAGTTTGTTGTAGCATACACAGCGATAATAGGGTGATAAATATTTTTTTCATGTTGCGTGAGTAATGAAATTGAATAGCAATATATAAAAAAGCGTTACTCTTTAATAAGTAATGTTGATTTGGGTTATAATTGGTTTAGGGATAAAAGCGTATATCCTTTTATTTGGAGTGGATAATAGGGTAGGGCAAAAGATAGCAGCGCATAGCTCGAACCTTAATTGGACGCGTTGCACTAGGATGGTTAACACCCAAGGTTTATCATAAACAAAAACGCTCATCTAAATTGAAAGCCATTTGAATATTATAAGTTAATGTTTACTTCGTTTAAGATCATGTCTTCTAATGTTTCGCGTTTACGAATAAGATATGTTTTGCCTTGATAAATTAGTACTTCAGCTGGCTTTTGACGTGCATTGTAATTACTTGCCATGGTTATGCCGTATGCTCCAGCATTTTTAAAACAAAGAAAATCGCCTTCATGTACTTCGTTAAGTTTGCGGTCCCATCCAAAAGTATCTGTTTCGCAAATGTTACCTACTACAGTGTATATGCGTTGTTTGCCATCTGGGTTGCTAATGTTTACAATTTCGTGGAATGAGTCGTACAACATGGGCCTAATTAAATGGTTTAAGCCACTGTCAACTCCTACAAAAACAGTAGCTGTAGTCTGTTTTATAACGTTTGATTTGACTAAGAAATAACCGGCTTCACTCACCAAGAATTTACCAGGTTCAAACCATAATTCTAATTCGCGACCATATTCTTTACAAAAAGTAGTAAAACGAGTGCCTAATAATTGTCCTAGTTCTTCAATATCTGTTGTAATATCGTTTTCTTTATATGCTACTTTGAATCCGCTACCAAAATCAATAAAAGATAAATCAGGAAAATCCTTTGCGCAATCAAATAAAATTTCGGCACCTTGTAAAAACACACCTGCATCTAAAATATCGCTTCCGGTATGCATGTGCAAGCCGTTAATGTGCATATTGTTTGATTTTACTACACGAACTACGTGACGTAATTGATATATGCTGATTCCAAATTTACTATCAATATGACCCGTGCTTATTTTACTGTTACCGCCAGCCATAATATGCGGATTTAGACGGATACAGCAAGATACAGTATTGCCGTAAATGGCACCAAATTGTTCTAAAATGCTTATGTTATCTATGTTGATGTGTACTCCTAGATTTACTGCTTCTTTAATTTCATCTATGCCCACACAATTGGGAGTAAAAATAATTTCGTTTGGTTTAAATCCTGCTCGTAGTCCTAATTTTACTTCGTTAATGGATACCGTATCTAATCCACTTCCTTCATTCTTAAGTAACCTTAAAATAGCACTGTTATTTAATGCCTTACAAGCATATTTTATCTTTATATCAATTGGGTTAAATGCATTTTTCAAGCGTTTATACTGCGAGATAATACTATCTGCATTATAAACATAAACTGGTGTGCCAAACTCTTTGGCCACATCGACTAACTTCACGCCACCCGCGTAATAAGCATTGTTGTTAAGTTCCATTAATATAATCTAAAAGTGGCACAAGATAGTAAAATGATATGGAAGTTTGAGGAAGGATTTTGGAATGGGAGCTGCTCATTGGAGGTATATTTTACATAAGATGTATTTTACCATTAGTTAAAACCAACTTAACTAGTCTTTTGCAGCTTCCTTCATCAAATGTTTGGCTATGTCTTTACCCAAATAGTTATCAATAACAGCGTGTATGATGTATAATAATGGAGTAAGTGCAATTGCTACGATGAATTTATACAAATAATTTACCACACCAACTGTAAGTACAAGTTTTAATGGCCAGTCGCCACCAATATAAAAGGCAATAATTAGCACCACAAAACTATCTATAAACTGAGATACCAGTGTTGAGCCTGTACTGCGCAACCAAAGTGCTTTATCGCCTGTTTTGCGTTTAATTAAATGAAAGGTATATACATCAACCAATTGCCCAAATAAAAATGCCACTAATGAACCTATAATAATCCATAATCCTTGTCCAAATATACTGCTAAATGCAAGTTGCATATTTATTGGGCCTTGTGCTGTTTGTTTTGTAACCCAAAAACCTGCCGGTACGGTTTGAATAGAGGCATAAACCGCAATAAATGCGTAAGTAATTAAGGCGGCCGCTATATATGAAAATAAACGAACACCATGTTTACCATAATATTCGTTAATGATGTCGGTCATCACAAATACCATTGGCCAAAGCAAAACTCCTGCTGTCATATTAAACGAATAGGTATCGCCAAGAAGTTTTATTTGGATGGGAGATATACCTAATGTTTCTTCCACCGAAAAAATTTTCACGCCAATAAACTCTGCTATTACAGCGTTAGCAATAAAAAAGGAGCCCAGTATTAAAAATAATATATTGCGTTTAGATTCTTTCATGCTGCGATTTTGATGCGTTGTTCTTTTAGTATTAAGTTGTGATTTCAAATTGCTCTCCCATTATAGGTATAGTAATATTTGTATAACCTACTTCTTCCAATTTTTCTTTTAGTGATTCTTGTGCTTCAATTTCCCCGTGCACCAAAAACACTTGTTTTACTTTACTTGCTTTTTGGTGTTTTAGGTATTCAATAATGCCAATGTAATCAGCATGCGCACTGAAATAATCCATATTAACTACGCTGGCATTTACCAGATACTTTTCACCAAATATTTTTACCTCTTTGGCACCTGCTTTTAATTTTCCTCCTAAACTTTCTGGGGTGCAATATCCTACCATTAAGATGGTGTTTTTATGGCTTTGAATATTGTTGGCAATGTGGTGTTTAATTCTTCCAGCCTCGGCCATGCCAGATGCTGATATAATGATACAAGGTTCTTTATTATCATTTAACGCTTTCGATTGGTTAACATCTCCAACGTAGGTTAAATTTTTAAACCCGAATGGGTCTGGATCTTTGCGTATGTATTCTAGAAAGCTTTCGTTGAAGCACTCTTCGTGTTTGCGAATTACAGCAGTTGCTTTAGTTGATAATGGACTATCTACAAACACTTTTATGGTTGGTAACAATCCTTTATTGGCAAACTGATCTAGCATATAAATTAAATCTTGTGTTCTATCTATGCTAAAGGCAGGAATAATTAATTTACCTTTTTGCTCCACACATGTCTCACGAATTACATTCAACAATTGCAATTCTATATCAGCAGGTTTGGGGTGTAGCCGGTTTCCATATGTACTTTCGCAAATCAACACATCACATTGCCTAAAAGGTTGTGGCGAGCGAAGTATTTGATCGTTTAATCGGCCAATATCACCAGTAAAAGTAATTTTCGTTTTTTTGCCTTTTTTACAAGTCACATCAACATGCACAGCTGAACTGCCTAATAAATGGCCTGCATCAGTAAATGTTAATGTAATATCAGGGTCTATTTTAATGGTCTCTTCATATTCAACGGGAACCATCAAGTCTAATGTTTTTTCTACATCCAGCACGTCATAAAGTGCTTCAATAGGCACCTCTCCTTGTTTAATCTTGCGTTTATTTATATAACGTAAATCTTCATTTTGTATAAAGGCGGAGTCTAACAACATGATTTCGCATAAAGAAATTGTTGCAGGTGTTGCAAAAATAATTCCTCTGAAGCCCTCTTTTACTAATCGAGGCAATAAGCCCGAGTGGTCAATATGCGCATGTGATAAAATGACGTAATCTACTTCGTGTGGATCAAAACCAAAGTGTCGGTTCAACTCATCGCGGTTATCTATCCTCCCCTGAAATAATCCACAATCTAAAAGTAGTTTTTTACCATGAGCATTTGTTATCAGGTGCTTACTACCAGTTACAACCTGAGCGGCACCATAAAATTGTATTGTAGCCATAAAATAATTTATGCGCTAATATACTTTAAAACTATAGATCTAGAAATAAAAAAAAGCAGGCCATGGCCTGCTTTTTAGGTATAAAATACGTATTAGTTTTATTGAATAATTACTTTAAAAGTTGCATTGCCTTGTAGGGTAACAACTTTCAGAAAATAGATGCCTTGATTTAGTTTTGACACATCAACACTTGTTTGGTTTTTATCTAAACTGATACTTGATGTTAAAACCAATCTTCCAGTTAAATCAGTCAAAGTAATTTGCCCTTCACCAGTTAAGTTCGTTGTAGTAATATTTATCAATTCCGTGGTTGGGTTCGGATAAATATTTACCTTGTTGCTGATGTCATACTTGCCTAAACCCACATTTTTTGTGCGAACAAATTTCACATTAAAGGTTTGGTTAGCAAGGATAGAATCTTCTTGCTCAATGGCCCGAACGGTCCAGCTTAACGATAATGAATCTCCATCCTTTACTCCATTGCTAGCAAGCACTGCATCCACAGCACCAGAGGTTAAACTTAGTGTGTTTGCAATACCATTGTTATCCGCATTAAGGCTTAATAATGGGTTATTAAAGTTACCACCTGCAGCTATTGCCAACCATTTGTATGTTGTGGCATTAGTTGACGCTGACCAACTGATGTTAATTGGCGTACTATTGTTTGAGTCTATAGCAACCGTAACATTATTGGCTGGAGCAATTAAATTAAAGTTACCTAAAATACGTTTTCTTGCAAGCGTAATATTGAAGGTTTGTGCAGCCTGTAATGAGTCAGTTGTTTCTAAAGCATAAACTGTCCATTTTAATGTGATAGAATCACCTACTTTTAAACCATTAGATTTTAATATGGCATCAATGGCACCACTGGTAAGCGTTAACTTAGTATCTGTTCCGTTTATATCGGATGGTAAGTTTAGCAATGGTATGTTAAAATTGCCAGCAGGTATGGTTGCTTTCCATCTGTAGTTAGCAGCCTTGTTTGAGGCTGACCAATTAATCACAATAGCATCTGTACTGTTTTTAGCAACTTCCACACGGGCATTGTTATTAGGTGCTGTTAAGTTAAAAGCACTCAATACGCGTTTACGTGTTAATGTAATATTCCAGTCTTGGCCAGCTTTTAGTGAATCGCCATCTAAGTATGCATAAACTGTCCATTTTAAATTGGCTGAAGCACCGCGTTTCACACCCAATGAATTCAACACATTATCCAATGTTCCGCTAGTTAATATCAATGAAGTGTCAGTTCCATTATTATTTGAGTTGATGCGCAACAAAGGAGCAGTAAATGTTCCTGTTGATGAAGTAACAAACCACCTGTAAAGGTTGCTGTTTGTAGATTTACCCCAGTTGATAACTACTTCAGCAGGACTACCTTCTTCAACTTCTAATGAAGAATTATTGTTGGGGCCTATCAGGCTAAATGCACCTGTACTAATTTTTTTGCGCGCTAGGGTAATATTAAATACCTGTGCTGCTTGCAACGAATCAGTACCTCTATAAGCAAAAACTGTCCATTTAGTTTTTACAGAATCACCTTGGCTTATATTTAAACTTGCTAATATGGCATCAATACCACCTGAAGTTAAGGTAAGCGTGGTATCTGTTCCTGATCCATTAGCAGGTAAAACCAATAATGGTGCTGTAAATGTTCCAGCAGCAGTAGTTAAGAACCATTTATATGTATTGGAATTAGCTGAGCTATTCCATGTTATTTGAACAGGCGCGCTGTTTCCTGGTTCTGTTACCACACGGGCATTGTTTGCTGGGCTTATTAAGTTAAATGGCGCTAACTGAGGTATAATATCGGTTTTGCGAATTCCTTGTAACTGGTAGCCAGTGTTACATCCACTAGTAGGTGATGAACAGAATTGAATAACAGTTCCTTCAAACGTGAAGAAGGAAGGAATATTAAATGCTGGGGCATCATCAACCTCAGAATCTTGTGATGAAATTACACGCAGTACAGTGGTATCTCCAACAGTAGATCCATCCCAAACATTGTAGTTGGTGCTGCTTGCAAATGCTCCAGTTGATGTTGTACGAAGATTAACAATACGAACTAATTCACTTTCGAAACTTTCTGGATTAGCTAAGAACTGCTTTACAGTTAAAACTTGTGCTGCAGGCAATGGTCTTCCTGTGGCTAATCTTGTAATACTACTTGTAGTGGTGTAAGCTCCTGTTGCTATTGTAATTTGGGCATAATTGTTAAAATCAGCACGAACTCCAATAACTTCTATACTATCTCCTTGGCGTATTCCATTTGTGATGATGGAATCAACCATTGCACCTGATGATTGGCGAACACCAATTGCACCTGTTGCATCTTGAATGTATATAAAGCGACCCCATGTTCTTGTTACAATACCACGTGTTTTGACAACCGATGGAGGAGTTGCTGCGCGAGCCTGTGCCAAAGTTAATGTTGGATATTGGAAGATGATAGAATCAACACGTGCATTTAACAGTTGAATGCGTTTGTCACCTTGCAACGTTGTATCTCTTAGTGAAAATGCAGTTCCCAAAGTATTGTGACGAGCTAACATATACTCAGCAAATGCATCTTGCTCGCTACCAATTCCAGCAAAAGTTGCTGTACCTGTACTTTTTATTGCTGTATCCAAATTAACCCTTGCAGTTACCACTTGAGGGAAAGGATAATTATCGCCACCTACTGGTGAGCCTACTGATGATGGATTAGCTAAGAAGTTTAGGGTTACTGTTTTATAAATTCTGGATGTATCACCAAATAATAAACCATTGCGAACAATTGTATCTTGTTTGTTTCCTAATGAATCAATAATAACCATTGAAACAATGCGATTATTTGCAGCACGTGTAGTATCATAACTGAAAGCAACTCCACCCACTTGCGGGAATTGACCCGGAGTTGCATTAGGTGTAGTAGCAGCAATACCATGCTCCAATAATCTGCGTAAACCCGCAGCATTTGTAGTTACAATGACCAACCCATTATTAAAACGTAATGAATTTTCAACGTCTAATTGCGAAATATCTCCGGCAGCTTTATTGGCAGTTGGGTTTGCTTGTGTTGATTCTAAAGTAACATTTCCACCGACCGCATTTACGGTGCCAACGGCTGAGCGAATTCCGCCACCGTTTTTCAATGAAACACGAACTTGTGGGTCGTATTGTTTAGCATACCATAAGTTAGCATCTGATGAAAGATTACCTAGGTTGGTTTCCTCTGTGCGAACAAAGTTTCTTCTTCCTTCTAAAAAGACCTTAGACTTACCAATGATATTTCCATCTTTAGCTACAATAACATTGTTTACTGCATTACAAATTGTGCGCACATCTGCACCTTTTGTGCCGGCAGCAAAAGCTGCATTGTAGTTACCCCAAAGTGAAGTTACAGTTAATGAATCGCTTGCGTAAACACCGTTAACGGTTGAATCCAATAAATTTGGAAGCAATACACCTGCGCTGTCAAAGTCGCACACAAAACGACCAACGTATTTCCACTCGCTTGAGTTATTTAAAATAACCATTGGTTGAGAGGTTAAACTTGTTGTTCTTATTGGATATTGTTCTGTTCTAACATTACCAGCAATTAGTCTATCATTGCCATCTGCTGAAATTGCATGGTTACCACCAGAGATGATAATATCTACATTTCGTAATAATGGTGCCAATGCTTTTTCGTTTGCAATTTGTTGCAAATGTGCCAATAAAATAATTTTGTTTACACCTTCTTTTGCGATTAATGAATCAACCACGGGTTGAATAATTGCAGCTAAAGCTGGCATATCATCAACTTGTGGGCCAATGATTGAAGTGAAACCTGGAGATGAAATTTTTGCCAAAACTTGCGTAGTAGCTCCAACTATACCGATTTTTTCTCCGTTACGCTCAATAATTACTGATGGTGCAAGACCACGCTTTTGGGTATTGTTTGTAATTGTTGGAGATGTTTTAAATGCTGTATCTCTTAAAATTTGGTTGGTATATAAGTAACTTAAGTTTATATCGTTGCTAAAGTTTAAATTACAACTTACATATGGGAATTGTGCTCCTAACCAGCGTTTGTCAGCACCATTGCTTCTAATATCAACACCAATTTGTCCGTTTAAATCTGTAGTTCCTAAATCAAATTCATGGTTACCTAATGCAGATGCGTTGAAACCAATAATGTTCATAATAGCAATATCTGCGCGGCCAATTGCTGCGCGCAACGCTTGTGTTCCGCTGTAATATCTTGCAGCAGTGTTGCGCAAAGGTGTTTGCAATGATGGATCTTCACCTGAAGATAAAAACGGACCAGGTAATGTATTGTCACCTGATGATAATATTAAAGTGTTTACATGTTGGTCTTCCAATTTATCCATAATGGCAGCATAATTTGGCGCATCAACAACTGCAGCTAAACCGCTTTCCATATCACCTGAATGCAAAATTTGCATTTGGTAAGCACTAACAGATGGAGGAGTTCTATAATTCATCAGCTTTTTAACTCCACTTAATCGATATGTAATCACGTGACTTACGATACCAGTTTCAGATCCTATTCCATTTGCGGTCTCAGATTTTTGTCCAAAATCATTGTCATTTCCTATAGCAATGGTGCTATCATTTATGATAGCTAAACCTTCTGCTTTGTCTAAAACAGCTGGCCAGCCGCTCGCCAATAAATCTATCGCCAATGTTTTAGTTACAGGCTTTATTCCATTATTAGCTAAGCCGGTTGAATCAGCCAAAGCTTCTATAGTTAAACCACCATATAAGCCAGAGCTTACTGCGGTAGCTTGATTGATATTAATTAAGTACATCTTTTTAAGATCAGATGTTCCTCTGGCAGCAGCATCTAAAACTAAAAATGTACTATCGTTGATAGCTGTCATATCGCCAATTTTCCAGTCTTGAGGACGTATTTGATTTGCACCTGAAGCACCTATAGTACCATCATTTAAATAAACCAACATTCTTTGGGTATTAGTTGCAGGGTCAATTTCTACTATTCTGTGAACCCTAGATGAAGATCCAACTGAAGAGCTTGGATAATGCATTGGACTTTGTATGGCTGCATAAATTTTTCCATTTGGTGTAATGGCAATTCCTTCAAATCCCCTGTTATTTCTGCGATACTTAAAACAAGTATCTAGTTGCATGTCTACTGATTGAAGTCCTGGGCGGTTAAAGTATGGCGTATATCTTTTAATCAGAACACCATTTGGATTTAACTGCCAAATAGTGGCTCCACCTTCTTCGCACAACCAAAAGTTACCTACTTTGTCAACTACTAATCCTTCTGGGTCAATACCAAATGTATCTTTTGGTGTAGTTTTTAAGCTAAAGTTAGCACAATCCTGAACTGTATCAGTTGAGGCAATTTCAGCAGCCGTACTTCCTAATCCGGTAGGATTAATGATACCAGTTGCACTAGTTCCGTTAAGACGTTTTATGGTTATTGTTCTTAGTATTTGTATTGAATCACCTAATAAGCGTATGCGGTGAATTTTTGGAGCGTATGATGGAAACCCATATATCTTATCGTAAGTAGGGCGGCATCCTGCAAGGTTTGCATTTGCACCATCAATATTTACCCCTCTATCTGAGCAAGTCCAAAACTCCGTTCCATTGGTATTTGGTATAGGAAATAAAGATGAAAACCCAGCTTCTCTGTAATTTATTCCTTGAAAAGTTCCGATTGCAGGTGATGTATTGTTTTTATATTCCTGTAATTTAGTAATGCCTACCGTTTGGGGAGTTGTAACAGTAAAAATGGCAACGGTTCCACTTACTTCGTTAGATAGTAAAACCAAATTTTGGCCGTTTGGACTTTCTGCAGCAGGAATAAATACAATCCCTTCTGGACCTAAATCCCCAACAGTAGCTAAATTAGCTTGGTTAGGAGTTACGCCAAAATTACGGGTGTTAATGTATTGAACATAATAAGGTGCGTTCGGATTGGTAATATTATAAATCATTATTCCACCAATACGCTCTAAACCTACAAATGCATAAGTGCTATCACCAATTTTTCCAATAGTAATGCTTTCAGGCTCAGGTCCTTTGTTATCACTTCTGTCGTCTAAGGCATTAGTAGTATGGCCTGCATTAAAATTGCTCGGGAACATGGCAGCAGTGCGTTGTTCAAAATCGTCTTTGCTATCCCAAACTAAAGCACCTGTTGCGCCATTCCAAATGGAAAATGAGCGAGCGCCAAAGGTGAAAATACTATCAAATTTCCCATCGTTATCAAAGTCGCCATAGCGATTTGTAACGTTTAATCTGCCTAAGCCTGCATTTGCTCTTAAGGCTGCAACATTGGTTGCACCACCAAATTTAATGGTATCCAAAACAAATGAAGCGTTATTTACTCTTACTTCCTCATTATTAACTGCACCCCAATCTGCACGGGCATCACCTTCATTGGCGGTTACTAAAAAAGTTTGGCTTCCAACTTTGTAACTTGAGATTCCATCGGGTTGATACATACCAAATACGGGCCAATTAGCAATACTAGTTGAAGCGGTATTACCTGCACCTGATTGGTCTGAAGGGTCAAGTCCATTGCCTGATAAATTATGGTTTTTAAATCCTAATGGTAATAAAGAAGTAACAGTAGCTGAATTTATATTAACTATAGCCAGGGCATTGTTTTCTTGGCAAGTAACCCACGCAGTTGAATTGTCTTCAGATACTGCTATGTACTCAGGTTCTATATCTTCGGCTACGGTAGAGTTGCGTAAAAAAGTGCCACCAGACTGTATTCTACCTGTAATTTTTATTTTTGAATCAATAGTAGTTGGAGTATTAAAAGCTGTAAAGCCAGCAGTTTGCACATTGGCTTGTGAAATATTTGCAATACCAGAAGCTAAATCAATAATTGAAATTGAACCTTCTGGATCAATGGTATAACCTACATTTGGTTCACCTTCATTGGCAACTAATAATTTTTGTCCATTTGAAGTGAAAATAACATGATCGGCATTTGCACCAGCTTTTACTTTATTGATATAATTTCCATTGATATCTAAAAATACAATATTACTAGGATTTGTTTTTCCGTTAGAGTCGATTACTGAAATTGCAAAAACACCTTTTTTATTACATGCCACCGAAGTAACATCTATTCCATAAGGTTTAATAGAAACAGTAGTAATTAAAACTGGATTGGCAGGATTAGCAATGCTAACAATTTTAACTGTTGAGTCAGGTCCATTGATAACAAACATACGTTTGGAATTAGGATCATAAGCAGAGATTTCGGCTACACCTCCATTCGAATTATAGGTGCCTATAGAATAACGCCCTAAGAATTGGGCATTGATTTGTGCACTAACATCACCTGTAAAGGCTAATGCAAACGCAATAGAAAATAAGAATAATTGTCTTTTCATACCTTGTAAATTAGGCTTGCAAGCTCGCTGGATAAACTCAAGCAAAAGTTAAGGTAGAATAATTAATGCATCAATTTTGAGTTAATTTAATGTTAATTTGGCTTAATCTTCTTCGCTTCATTCCAATACGCATCCATTTCTTCTAAGGTCATATCGCTTAAGTTTTTATTTAGTACTTTGGCCTTTTCTTCAATGAATTGAAAGCGTTTCATAAATTTTAGGTTGGTTTTCTCTAACGCATCATCGGGGTTGATGTTATATTTACGTGCCACGTTAATTAATGAAAACAGGTAATCGCCAAACTCTTTTTCAGTTTTTTCAGATGCAGGATTCGTTTCAAACTCTTCTTTTAGTTCGGCTAACTCTTCATCTACCTTTGCCCATACTTGGGCAGGAGTAGGCCAATCAAAACCAACTTGTGCCGCTTTTTCTTGCATGCGTATTGCTTTAACGATACTTGGTGTGCCTTTTGCAACACCGCTTAATACTGATTTATTTCCTTCTTTAAGTTTAAGTTGTTCCCAGTTTTCTTTAACCTGTTCTGCCGTATCCGCTTTCACGTCTCCATATATGTGTGGGTGACGGTAAATTAATTTATCGCAAAGTGAATTGCATACATCAGCAATATCAAATTGGTTTTTCTCGCTGCCAATACGGGCATAAAATACCAAATGAAGCAATACATCACCTAACTCTTTTTTGATTCCTGTACCATCATTTTTTAGAATGGCGTCACTAAGCTCGTAGGTTTCTTCGATGGTTAAATGGCGTAAACTTTCGTTGGTTTGTTTCCTATCCCAAGGACACTTCTCGCGTAGGTTGTCCATTACATCCAAAAGGCGAGAAAAAGCTTCGAGTTTTTGTTGCTTGGTATTCATGGTGAATAGCTTGTTTGTGATAAAGATATTGGTTTGGAGTTAAAACAAAAAACCACCAACTCTCGTCAGTGGTTTTATTTCGTGGTCTCGACAGGATTCAAACCTGTAACCTTCTGATCCGTAGTCAGATGCTCTATTCAATTGAGCTACGAAACCCTTTGTTAAATGTGGTGCAAATATAGTTTTACTTGTTGTATTTGCAAGAACAGAAACAAAAAAATTAATTTAAAGATGACAAGATTGCGTTGATTGCGGCAAAATCAGGTAAATCACCCGGGCTTTCCAATACTTGCGCAAACTGAATAATTCCGTCTTTGTCCACTACAAAAGCAGCACGCTTTGCAACACCTTCCATTGCGAAGGCAGGAAATACCTCGTGTAATGCATCATAAGCAGTTGCGGCTTGGCGATTAAAGTCGCTCAATAAATCGAACTGTAGGTTTTGCTCTTCCTTAAATTTATCAAGAGTAAAAATCGAATCAACTGATATTGCAACTACATCAGCGGCATCATTTTTATACGCACTGATGGCATCTCTTACAGTGCAAAGTTGGGTGGTACACACACCTGTAAATGCAAGTGGAAAAAAATGTATGATTAAGTTTTTTCCTTTAAAATCTTCTAATGAAACTGCTTTTTTTTCTGTATTAAACAAATTGAATGCAGGCGCTTTATCTCCTTTTTGTAATGCCATAATGTTTTTATTTTTTTTTAAATATTTTCAAAGAAACACAAAATTATTAATTTTAGTTTTTGTGGGTCCAAATTATTTCCACTTTCTATAATTTTTTATTCTTGTTGTTTTATTCGTTTTGATTTGCGAGTGTTTATATAATCCGTTTAATGATTCTTAATTTATGAGAGTAGATATTTTCATCAGTGTTCAAAATTCCATGATGATCTAGAATATCTATGCGAACTTTACCTGAAGCATGGATAATTCTTTCGTGATCTAACATTAAACCTACGTGCGTAATTTTTCCATCTTCATTATCAAAAAAAGCTAAATCGCCACATTGGCTTTCATGCACAAAATCCAATGTTTTACCATTAAGGGCTTGTTGGTAGGCATCACGTGGTAAATCAACTCCACATTGCTTGTAAACCATTTGCGTAAAGCCGCTACAATCTATACCAAAAGGTGTTTTACCGCCCCACAAGTATGGCACATTTAAATATTGCAATGCGATTTCGGCTAAACTACTTGTATTTTTTGTAGGCGGAATTTTTGTAAGTGTAATTTCTAGTTGACCAATATTGGTTTTAGTTTGATTTGGGATTAAACAGCCCGCTGGAAGCAATAATTTTCCTTCTATTGTAATTGCTTCTAAATAGGGATAGTTAGTATTTACTATCCAGTTTTGGTCATCATTTTCAAATACATTGTATTGTTTATCGCTTATATAACCACTATAATTATCATTTAATGTGGTGATGTTTGCCCAACTATTTTCAATATGGTGAATCAAAAAAGTATCACCAAATAAAAGTTGAGAAACGATTTCACTTTTACTGTCGGGGGCTTTACGAAGTGGTATAGCGGATAGATTACAAATACCTTTCATGAATTTTCGTTCTTTATAACTAACTTTTTAATTGAATAACGAATATTAATTATTTCGATCAAATAATAACTAAGAGGGTTGCTTAAATTTTGTTACTGTATCACAGTACATGGAATGAAAATTGTTTAAATTGTTTCTATAGCAACTATGATTCTAGCATACATTTAAATGAATCAGAGACATTCGAAACCATTACAATACAATATTTTCATGTTATACACATTTGCCGAAACACTACTTAGTGCTTAGGTATATTTTTGTAAAATCAGTACTTAAAAACATTTGGTGCTGAATTGATTTTGGTTGCTCAATTGTTTAAATGTAAAAAACTTTTTCAAAGCTTTTAAAAAATACACACCACTATAGGTTAGGTCTAAATAACTAATGATGAAAACAAAACGCCAAGCAAAAGACTACTTGGCGTTTTGTTATTCATGTTGAAGTGGATTATTTACCACCTAATGACTTTAGGTATTCTTTAGCTTGTTTATTATTGGGGTCTATGGCAATTATTTTTTCTAAGTATCCTTTTGCAATCGTATCTTTCTCTTGTTTTATGTAGTACTTAGCTAAGTAATCATAAGAAACGATAAGATTCTTTTTATACTTTTCAGGTGTAGCCTCAACCATACTTACGTATGTAATATATGAGCTTAAGCCCAAAGTATCCTTAGCTTCTGAATCTAAAGAAGCTTGAACATTTCCTCTCCAATAATAACCATCCGCATAATCAGGTTTAACTTCAATTAATTTTGCAAATGCACTGTCCGCCTTAGGTAATGATTTGCCAAAGTAGGAAGCCATACCGAGTAAGTAGTAATCAGCAGGAATGATTTTATTTGTTTTACTTATATATGTTTCAAAGCACACGATAGACTTATCAAAACGTTTAATTTTGTTATATACCATACCAGCTTCCTTTAAAAGTTCTATTTTATCAGGAGCCATTTCAATTGCTTTACTCATATTAATAACAGCAAGGCTATCTTTAGTCGGAATACGGCTATACAGTTTGCCTAAATATTCGTAATCGCTGGCTAACATTTTATCAGGTGCAATTTTGCTTAAAAACAATTCAAGTTCTGCAACACCTAGGCGATACATAATTGTGTCTTTCTTTAATTCACCAACTTCAAAATAGCTGTAACCGGCCATACGGTGCATGTA
The DNA here is from genome assembly GCA_947491825.1 of Bacteroidota bacterium. Classification (GTDB taxonomy): domain Bacteria; phylum Bacteroidota; class Bacteroidia; order UKL13-3; family UKL13-3; genus UBA6183. The sequence goes on along the minus strand of CANLLM010000001.1, from coordinate 67,124 downwards.
TACATCGCTATCTTCTAATTTAATTACATCCAATATTTTGGGTAATGCATCTTCAAATTCTTTTGAATTGAATAATATTTTCGCAAATCTTTTTTGATTAGCTAAACTTGGTTCCGAGTTATCTAAATATTTGGTGTAATAATCTTTAGCTAATTGGTACTTTTTTGATTTATAGTATAACTCACTCATGAGTTTTAATGCTGGAGCGTAATTTGGATCTATTACTAAAGCCTTATTTAAATCCGTTAACGTTTGTTCTGAATTTCGCACGCGTAACCATATTGCGGCAACCCGAGTAAACGCTTTTGGGTTTTTAGGGTCAACAACCTCAGCTCTTTCGTATTGTGTTGCAGCGTCTCCACCTTTGTTCATTTCAAGATAAACATCTCCTGCAGCAATTAACACATCATAATCTTGAGGTGCAATTTCAAGCGCATTTTTGATGTGGTTTAAAGCCTCATCAACTACCTTATTTTCAGCGCTTACTAAAGCACTAGCTACTAGTCTTAGTGTTTTAGCATCTTTAATCATGCCATCACGTCCTCTACTAAAGCTTAATGCTTTATTAAATTGGCTTTTGGCTTCTTCTACTTTTTTATTTGCAATAAGTAATTCTCCTATACCTACATAATTAGCCGAGGTTTTAGGCGCTAATTTAACTCCTTCGTTATAAGCCCATTCTGCAGAATCCTCTTTAAATAGATTTAAATACGATTGACCAAGGTAGTACCAATTTTCCCCATTAGCAGGCTCTTTAAAGGTTAATTGAGTGAAAATACCTCGTGCACTTTCATACTTGTCGAAATCAAGGGCTTTCAACCCTTCTTGTAATGTTTGTGCTTGTAATGTTGTAACTATTACACTGCTGATTAAAATCGCTTTTAGCATTAATCTGTTCATGATCTATCTAGTCGTTAATTTAGTTTAATAATTCTAACCGGAACGTTTGCAGGCACTAGTCCACTTTTTAAAATGATACGCTGTCCTTTATCACTGTTTATGAAGCTTGCAAACCCCGTGCCTAATCCATAACGTCCTTCGGGGTTTATGATGTTTATTTTCCTATACAAAGGATATTGTTTCAATGCTACATAAGCTTGAAAAGGCTTCATTGTTAATGCTTCGGCTGTTTCGGGTGATTTAGGAACTAAGTTTGCAACGACAATTTTGTTTAAAAAATTTATAGATGTGGTATCGTCTCTATCACTTATCCATGCTGTTCCGATGATGCCAATTGTGTTCACATCATCTTCAACTTGAGCAATTACATCGGGATTACTATTTACCGCATAACAATGTTTGGCTAATGGGGCACCATTTAATAATGAATCTTTTAAATGTCTAACAGTTCCACTTTTTGCATGATCAAATACTACACGTAAGGCAACCGGTTTGTTTTTAGGGTTGATATCCTTCCATGTTTTGTAATTACCTGACAGGATATTTGCAATTTGCGATAGGGTAAAAATGGTGTCTTTACGGTTTTTGTTTACTATAATTCCGATGGCATCATAACCAATGAGTAAATTTCTAGGAACAATTTTTCTTCTATCGAAGTTTACTTTTTCCTCTGGTAGCATTTCACGAGTTACAATCGCTATTCGAGCGCTATCCATTGATAACATATTGATGGCATCCAATTCGTTGGTATAAACCATGGTTAATTTGGCATCAGGATAAAGTGCTTCAAAAACTTCCTTTTGTGCCTCTATAATCGGCTTTAAACTTTCGTCAACACTCACTGTGATGTTTCCACTTATGCTTGTATCGTTTTGTTTTTGAGGTGTGGTGTTATTGCATGAGGCGATAACTAACGATAACGTAAAAACCAATACGTATTTATTCATCATCCTGCTCTTCATGGTTATTTTTTTTTGAGGGTTTAAAAAACCTGTATAAACGATAACAGCCATAAACCATCAATAGTATGCTAATGCCATACCTATTTAACGGGGGGATGTTGTCAAACAATGGCAAAATTACAAAAGTTAGGCCCATTACGAAATAAAAAATAGCCATGATTACTCCGAATGATCTTAGTAACCTGGCTATTTTAATATCGCGATCAACCCTTATTTTATTGAGATTCACGCTGCAATTATTTTAATTTGATAAGGTAAATCTAACCGGTAAATTCATTTGAAGTCTAACTGGTTTACCATTTTGCTTGGCCGGTTTCCAAGGTGGCATTTTCTTAACAACCTCAACAGCTGCTTCATCAAAACCCCAACCAGCCTTTTTTACAACCTCTACATTGGTTATTTTACCATCGCGTTCAACAACGAATTGAATAATAACTTTACCTTCTATGCCATTTTGTTTAGCCATGTCTGGATATTGAATGTTTTTACCAAGCCATTCGAATAATTCGCCATTTGCGAATTCAGCTCCTTGCTCAGCAAAAGTTACGAATTCAGGCTCAGCGTCTCCTGTCAAACCATCTCCTTCGGCTAAACTAGCATCTATACCATTAGGGTCTCCTTCAACGGTTTCTGTTCCAGCATCTTTGTCTTTCATTTCATCCTGTGCAGGTGGTGGCTCATCAGGAACTTGCTCATCAGGTTTAATTTCAGGCGGTGTAAATTTAACCGTTGACTTTAAAGGTGGAGGTGGTTCTACTGGCGGTGGTGGAGGAGTGTTTTTGTCTACCGGTGGCGGTTCTTCTAAAGTTTGAACCTCGGTTACTTTCACATCTTCGGTTCCTTTGGGAACAATACCCTTAATAATATCTACAATTGCAGGCGCAGAAATCACTAATGTAAAAAATACGATAGCGTATAAAATACCTTTATTGGTATTTTCATTGCTTTTTTTACGGAGCACGTATGCTCCATACTCAAGGTTACGGCCTTTAAATACAAGCTCAACCCAATTGCTATCGAAAATATTAATTTTTGAAAGTTTTGACATATGGTTTTCCTTGTTATTCTAGGTTAACGGTTTTTAGCATCTCTACTTCTGGAGCTGTAATATCTACTACAGCATAACGACCTATATTACAGATCATCATCTCATCAAGTATATCAACCAAATTATTGTAACGCGACTTGTCAGAGGCTTTAATAACAACTATTAAGGCTTCTTTATAACCTCTAATTCCACTTAAGTAACCTTTATATTGGTCTTCATTAATGGAACCTTTGTTTAACATATCCTTGTATATGGGAATGCTATCTAGACGAGGGTTGCGCTGTTTGTTTTCTTTTAACAGCGTGGCACGAATTCCTCCAGCACTAAAATTAGTGATTTGGGGTGTTTGTGGTTCACCTGTAACTGGGTCAATAAAATAGTAAACTATCTTATCATCTTTAGCCAAAAGAACCGTTACTGCTTGGGATGCTTTTACTTTACTAGCATCTTCAACCTTTTCGTCCTTAACAGGCATATTTATTTCCATGGTTTGTGGCTTGTTCATGCTAGTGGTTAACATGAAAAAGGTGATTAGCAAGAAGCCTAAATCAACCATTGGAGTGAAATCCACCCTGGTAGACATTTTTTTGCCTCTTTTTTTGCCACCTTTATGTTTGCCACCGCCACCAGCTTCTATTTCTGCCATGTGTTTTGTTTATTAAAATGTTATTATTCTCCAGCTTTTTCCATGCTGGTAATAAAATTAAATCGATTCACTTTTTTCTCTTGCAAAACAGCAATCACTCGCTTTACTGTTGGCATATTGGCATCTCGGTCACCCTTTATTGCCACGCGAATGTCGTTGTTAACCAAACGAGCTTGCCAAATCCAATCACCAAGTTCGTTGTTTAACGAATCTGTTGGTACACCAGAAGTTTGGATAGCTTTGCGTGCTTCAGCATCTATTTTTAAATAGCTACTTAGCTGCGATAAAGGCAATCCTACTGTTGATTGTAGCGAGAATTCTTTTATTTCTTCGGCAGAAAACTTCATCTTGTATTTTTCTGCCATGCGTTGCAACACCGCTTCACGAGTGGTTTGTTCTGTAATACCAAAAAACACCCGTCCCTGTTTATCAATGGTGATTTGCATAATTCCTGACTCAGGAAGTTTAATCTCACTGATAGATGATGGTGTATCAACTACAACCGGTTCATCGGGTTTGAATTTTGTTGCAAGCATAAAGAAAGTAAGCAGCAAGAAGGCAACGTCAGTCATTGCCGTCATGTCCACACTTGTGCTCTTGCGAGGTACTTTTACTTTAGGCATCTTAATTTATTTAAAAGATTGAAAGATTTTGAAATTACGTGGCTGAATAAATTTCAACCAAAAACCTCCATCTATTATTTTTTATGCGCTGCAGCAAAAGTTTGTGTAATGCTAAAACCTGCTTCATCAATTGTATAAGTGATTTTATCAATTTTAGTGGTAAATACGTTGTACATGATAGTGGCAACTGCTGAGTTACCGATACCTAATGCGGTATTGATTAGTGCCTCAGAGATACCATTTGCTAGCGCTGTAGAATCAGGTGAACCTGAAGTTGCTAAAGCAGAGAACGCCTTGATCATACCGATTACCGTTCCTAACAAAGCGATTAAAGTAGATACTGAAGCCATGGTAGCAATAATTACCAAATTTTTCTCAAGCATTGGTAATTCTAATGATACCGACTCTTCGATTTCTTTCTGAATAGCTAATACTTTTTGATCTTTGTCCAACTCAGTATTGGCTTCCATTTCTTTGTATTTGTGCAACGCTGATTTTACAACATTGGCAACAGAGCCTTGTTGAACATCACACTCGGCTATGGCAGCATCAATATTTCCGCTTGCCAAGTTAGCTTGAACTTTACGAACAAATGACTCAGCAGAACCTTTACCTGCTGCTTTACCGATAGTTAGAAAACGCTCGATTGAGAAGGTAATACTCATTAATACCAGAGAAATAAGGATTGGTACGATAAACCCGCCTTTGTATATTAGGCCTAATACGTGGTTAATGCCATCCGGAACAGGATGTTTGGTTGGATCGTTGCCTTCGAAGTTGGCCGGATTACCTAAAACAAACATGTAAATTAAAATGGCTACTACTACTAGTACCGGGATTGCAAATGATGCGAACATTGCGCTGAATTTGCTTTCTGATTTTTGTGTTTGAACTGTGTTCATTTTGTACAAATTTTTAGAGGATGCAAAAAAACTAATTTAATTGATAAATGAAAGTAATTGTTGGAAAAATTAAAGTATCGCGGGAGCTTTATTTTCAATGCCTTAACGTCAATTAACGTAAATATAATACATCACAAAAGTAAAATATTACTTAAAAAGACCCTTAAAGTCTTCTTTTAGCAGATCAAAACCTAAAAAAAATCAACAACTTGGTTACAAAATATTGCTTGAGATACTTCAGTTTTACTAAAATAAAAAAGTGGCTTAATATCTCTTTTTAAATTTGATTAGGTGTATTATCTTAATATTTGCATTAACATGTCGGGTACTATTGTTAAACCTATTGTTGCTAAAGCACAGATAATGGCCACAACCATGTAAGTTGGGTGTATAACCAATGTTTTATCATTTGCTGTTTGACTATACATTGCAATAATCACTTTTAAGTAGTAGTAAACGGCTATTATTGAGTTAATAACAGCAAACAATGTTAGTGTTACGTAACCATTTCTTATAGCTTCACTAAATATGTAGTATTTGCCTAAAAAACCGGCAAATGGGGGTATACCAGCCAAAGAAAGCATGAATATACTTACTAAAGCCGCTGCAAACGGATTCTTTTTGGCTAATCCGTTAAATGCTTCGACATTTTCATTGTGGTTACTTTTAAAAGTCATGATGGCTATTGCAAATAAACCAATGGTCGCAAAGGCGTATGTAGTTGCGTAAAAAAACACGGAAGATGCAGCATTTGTTTGTGAGCTTAATACACCTAACAACATGTAACCAGCATGTGCAATGCCTGAGTAGGCTAAAATACGTTTTACATTTTTTTGACTTAACGCAGTAACGTTGCCTACCATAATTGTGGCTCCTGTAACTATTATTAGCATTGGTTCTATGTAGTACATTGTGCCACCCAGACAATGGCTGAATAAACGGTACAAAGCAGCAAAAGCAGCTACTTTAACCAATGTGCTCATAAATGCAGTGATTAATGCCGGTGCCCCTTCATACACATCAGGACTCCAAAAATGGAAAGGAACAGCAGAAACTTTAAATAACATTGCGAACATAAGCATGGATATACCCAAATAAAACATAGGTGCAATTTCTCCCGCGGTTATGTATTTACTTATACCTTCTAATTCAAAAGTTCCACTAGCCCCGTAAATTAAAGCAATACCAAACAACAAAAAACCTGATGTAAAAGCACCCATCAGAAAGTATTTTATACCTGATTCATTGCTTCGTGTATCAAATCTTCGGCTACCAGCCATAATATATAACGAAATAGATAGAATTTCTATACCTAAAAACAACATGGCCATATTGTTGTAGCTAAACATTACAAGTGCGCCACATAAAACAAATACCATAATTGACAAGTAATCGCTTAATTGGTTTTGTTCGTCTTTGTAGTAATTAGCCGATAATACAAATATTAGTAAAGAAATGATAATAGCTAAACCACTAAATGCTATGGCGAAATTGTCCATCTTAATCATGTGACTTACCGATACCGAGCCGATAGAAGCAGGAGTTGTAATACCCCATTGTTGCATGTTGACTACAAAAATGATAGATAAACCTATGATTAATGCAGGCACTAATAATTTGCGAAGGTTTAATACCTCAGCTAGCATACAAAATAAACCTAAGCAAGTTGTATAAATTAAAGTTGTCATGTTCCGTAAATTATTTAGCTAAGGCTTTGTTTAAAATGATATCTAATGATGGTTGAACCAATTCAAATATTGGTTTAGGATAAACACCCATTACAACTATGGTAAATGCGATGATACCTAAAACTAAAGTTTCGCTCCAATTTAGGTCAGCAAAGTGCTGGGTGTTTTCGTTGGTGTTTCCTAACATGGTATTTTGGAACATACGTAACATGTATACAGCTCCTAAAATAATGGTTAAACCTGCAAATAGAGCTAACCAAGTATTGTATTTAAATATGCCATAAACCAATAAAAACTCACCTATAAATCCATTTGTTAATGGTAATGCTACACTAGCAATTACCACAATCATAAATAATGTATTAAAGCGTGGGGCTACATTGCGAATGCCTCCAAGGTTGCTAATGTTAGCCGTTTGAGTTCTATTTATGATGATATCGGCACAAAAGAATAAACCAACTACATTTACACCGTGAGCAATCATTTGTAATACGCTACCCTGCAAACCTTCAATGTTTAATGCGAAAATCCCTGCTGCTATTAAACCAACGTGTGCTACCGATGAATAAGCAAATAATCTCTTTATATCATTTTGCATAATTGCTATGATTGACGCATACACAATACCTATTACACATAGTGTAATAGCTAATGGTCCCCATTCGGCAATACCGGCAGGAAGTATAGGTAACAACCAACGGATTAGACTGTATGTTCCCATTTTTAGCATAATACCACTTAATAACATTGTACCTTGTGTTGGAGACTCGCTATAAGTGTCAGCTTGCCATGTATGGAATGGAACAATTGGAATTTTAATAGCAAACGCTAAAAAGAACATCCAAAACAACCAGCCTTGGTTGCAACTGCAAATAGGGTTATTATATAAGTCGGTAATATTAAAGCTTGCGTTTGGATTGTAATAGTACAACATGATAAATCCAAACAACATAAATAAACTACCTGCTAATGTGTATATGAAAAACTTAAGTGTAACTGGTACTCGGTTTTTTCCACCCCAACCTAAGGCAATGAAGTAGATTGGTAATAATGCTAGTTCCCAAAAGATATAATATAATAAACCATCATAAGCCATAAATACACCTATTAATGCAAATTGCATCAATAATATTAATGCGAAGTACGTTTTTGCATTTGAAAATTCACGGTTAAATCCACTTACTACAATTAAAGGAAGTAGGAAGTTGGTTAAGCCAATCATAACCAAACTTAATCCGTCCATTCCTAGATTGATACTAATTTTTGGGCTGCTAATCCAATCTTGAAAAAACACGAATGCATCAGGACCTTTTTGTTTAAAGATGGTGTATGCGTAAATTGTTAAACCAAACTCGACAACAGTAAATAGTAAAGCCACACGCGATGCCATTTTGTTGCCAATAAGCAATACGGCTATAGCTGCAACCAGCGGTAATAATAAAATTAGTAAGGTCATCATTTATATAAACAAGCGAATTATCAATAATACCATCATGCCAATAACCATAGCAAACACATAAAATCCAGTGTTACCAGTTTGCATTAAACGCATGGTTTTACCTGATGTGGAAACTATCCAGGCTGTTGCATTCACAGCCAAATCAATTATTAATTTATCAACTAATACTAAGAATAAATCGCTTAGTACGGTAATTGGTTTAACAACAACGGTTTCGTAAATTTCATCTACATAAAACTTATTGCTGATTATTTTATCTAAGCCAGTTAGTGAATTGTCTTCTAGTGGTAATACATTTTTCTTAACATACTTGTGGTAAGCAAAAAGTATCACAACAATGGCTCCTATACCTGCAAAACTCATTAAAGCAATCTCTGTTGCATGCGATACTTTTTCGTGATGAGCAAGATATTTTGCTGAACCTTCTGTAACTGATGATAAGTAATTGCTGAATGCGTGTTGAACATGAAAAACTTCTGGCAATCCCAGCAAACCACCAACTACTGCCAATATACAAAGTAATACAAGAGGTAAGGTCATGGTTAGTGGTGATTCATGAATATGTTTTTTGGTCTCTTCAGTACCTCTAAAGTTACCGAAGAAAGTTAAGAATACCAACCTGAACATATAGAAAGCAGTAATGAATGAACTTATTGATAAGATTACCCAAACCGTTTTATTTTGTTCGAACGCATGCGCTAATATTTCGTCTTTAGAGAAGAATCCTGATAGGAAGGGGAAGCCTGAAATAGCTAATGATGCCAATAAAAAAGTGATATAGGTTACTTTAATGTATTTGCCTAGCCCACCCATTTTACGAATATCTTGTTCGCCATGCAATGCATGAATAACACTTCCAGCCCCTAAGAATAATAATGCTTTAAAAAATGCATGTGTAACTACATGGAACATGCCACTGCTAAATACTCCTAAGCCCAAGGCCGCAAACATCAAACCTAATTGAGAAACGGTAGAGTAAGCTAGTACTTTTTTAATGTCATTTTGTAATAAACCTATAACTGCAGCAAATACTGATGTAGCCACACCTATTATTAATATAAACGTTAATGTAGTTGGTGCTAAAGAGAATAAAATATTGCTTCGTACAATCATGTATATACCTGCTGTTACCATCGTTGCCGCATGTATCAATGCAGAAACCGGAGTTGGTCCAGCCATTGCATCAGGAAGCCAAGTGAATAAAGGTAACTGTGCCGATTTCCCCATTGCACCCACAAATAATAGCATGGTGATTGTAATTAATAATGCACTATCTGGAGCTAAAGTTTGCGCTTGATTAGCAACGGTTGAATAGTCTATACTGCCGAAGTAAAACAACATAAAAAACATGCCCAACAAAAAGCCCAAATCACCTATACGGTTCATCACAAAAGCTTTTTTAGCAGCATTATTGTATGCTTCATTTTTAAACCAAAATCCAATTAGTAAATAGGAGCATAAACCAACGCCTTCCCAACCAATAAACATAACTAAATAGTTGTTACCCATTACCAATAACAACATAAAAAAAATAAATAAGTTAAGATAAGTGAAGAAACGAGTAAAGCCTTCATCATCTTTCATGTAGCCTATACTGTATAGGTGAATTAAAAACCCTATACCAGTAACCACTAAAAGCATCGTGATGGTTAACGGGTCAATTAAAAAACCGAAGCTGATATTGATGTTGCTAAATGCAATCCAATCAAAAATATCTATATTTAGAGATGATGTTGAATTAGTCCCGTTGAATAATGTAATTGTGCAAATAAAAGAGCCTAAAATAGCTAATGCTGCTATCCAACCAGTAATCGATTTTGGAAGAAACTTTCCAAACAATCCGTTAATTAGGAAACCGATTAATGGCAACAACGGAACCAATAATGCCGGAGTTACCAATAAGGTGTCTTGTATCATTTTGTCGTTCATGTGTGCGTTACTTTTCTAATTTTTAATGTTACCACTTTAATTTATTAAGCACATTAATGTCTGTGCTGGCAACATTTCTGTATATACTCATCAATAGGGCTAGGCCAACAGCAACTTCCGCTGCAGCAACCACCATGATAAAAAACACGAATACTTGTCCATCACTATTACCACTGTATGCCGAGAATGACACCAATAATAAGTTAACCGAGTTTAACATCAACTCTATACACATTAAAATAATGATGGCATTTCTGCGAAAAAGTACGCCCATTATACCTATACAAAATAATAAAGTGCTTAATATTAAATACCAATTTTGTGGCACTGCTTGTAATGTATTTTCCATATTCTTAATCCCTTTAATTGGTTATTTTTTCTCTTTTTTCGCCAATAACACGCTACCAATCATTGCAGATAAAAATAACACTGATGATATTTCGAATGGCAATAAGAAATCTGTAAATAGTTTTTTACCAACTTCCTCAACAAAACCAATATTAGTTTTATTTGGTAGGTTAAATTCACCTAATTCGGTGGCACGCATTGATGCAATCAACACCACAAAAAACAAACCAGCTGCTATAGCAGAGGCTAATTTTGTAAGGTTTGATTTATGCGGTTCGGTATCGGCATTTAAATTTAATAACATCACCACAAACAGGAATAGCACCATGATGGCACCTGCGTATACTATTAAATGTACAATTGCTAGGAATTGGGCATTTAACAATACATAGTGACCTGCTATTGTAAAAAAGCAAACAATTAGCCACAATACACTGTACATTGGGTTTTTAGAAAACACAACAGCTAATGCACTAATAATTGTTAAAATAGCTAAAGTTAGGAATAAGTATAAGCTCATGATTTGTTGTTAACTCGTGATGATTATTTATTTAATAAAGGCTGTTTTGGAGAACCTTCCATTTCGTAATTCTTTTTCCGCTTGCTCACATCTACGCGTCCTGATGCATCAATTCCTTCAACCAATATATCTTTACCATAAATAAAGTTACCACGGCTAAATGCGGTGGGTACAATTCTATCACTAAGGTAAATGGCATCTTTAGGACAAGCATCTTCGCACAAACCACAGTAAATACAGCGTAGCATATTTATCTCATACTTAGCAGCGTATTTCTCTTCACGATATAAATTTTCCTCACCTTTTTTACGTTCAGCCGCTTCAATACTTATCGCTTCAGCTGGGCATGCTACAGCGCACAAGCCACAAGCAGTGCAATTCTCACGGCCTTTATCATCCCGTTTTAAAACATGTTGCCCGCGGTAAACTGATGCGATTTCTCGCTTTTCTTCAGGGTACCTAACCGTAGCCGATTTTTTAAATAAGTGTTTAATTGTTATGGCTAATCCACTGAAAATAGCTGGTAAATAAAGCTTCTCTAACCAATTTAGGTCGTGCTTTACAACTACTTTTGATCTATTCGTTAATTGCATGTCTAATTCTGTTTTCGTGTTTGGTGTAATTTGATTATTTGAAGAAAGTAATCCATGCACCGGTTACTAATACGTTTACAATTGATAACGGAATTAAAATTTTCCATCCCAAGTTCATTAATTGATCGTAGCGGAAACGAGGTAATGTCCAACGTACCCACATGAAAAAGAAAATGAAGAACAATATTTTAGCAAACAATACAGCTATGCTTACAATGGCAGCAATATTTTGAGGTAAATCTAAACTATCAATGCCTGGAAAATGATAACCACCAAAATACAAACTGGCAATAATTGCTGACGAGATAAACATATTTACATACTCTGCAAATAAGAATAAGCCTAATTTCATTGAGCTAAATTCTGTGTGATAACCACCGATCAATTCACTTTCCGATTCAGGTAAGTCGAATGGAGCACGGTTACACTCGGCAAAGGCACAAATTAAAAAGATTAAAAAGCCAATGGGTTGGCGCACCACATTCCATACATTCCCATCTCCAGCTTGTCCATCTACGATTTCGCGGAGGCTTAATGAATTATTGATTAGTAATAAAGCCACAATGCTCATACCCATAGCAAGTTCGTAGCTAATCATTTGTGAAGCGGCACGTAATGCACCCAATAAGGCAAATTTGTTGTTTGATGCCCATCCGCCTATCATAATGCCGTATCCACCTATTGATACAACAGCAAATAAGTATAATAAACCAACGTTTAAGTCGGCAACTTGTAAGCTAAATTCATGACCACCAAAATTAAAAGACTTACCCCATGGAATAATGGCGCTTGACATCAAGGCCGTCATCATAAAAATGCATGGACCAATAATAAATAAAAACTTATCTGAAGCGGTAGGGATAATTTCTTCTTTGGTAAACATTTTAATGCCATCAGCAATGGGTTGTAGCAAACCAAATGGTCCTGCTCTGTCCGGACCAATACGGTCTTGAAGGAAAGCAGCAATTTTACGTTCACCATATGTTGAGTAGGCTGCAATGCCTAAACTCACCGCAAAAATAATGACGATGAGAATTGTTTTATCTAACAGTAATGCCCAATCCATTATTCGGTAATTTGTTTTATGTCGTTTAACTTAAGTTCTTTGGGTTTAACCAAATTCATGTAATGATTTGCAGATATAACCGAATGGCGGTTAATTTTTCTTGGGCCTTCAATTGTCCAATCGCTTGTTTGTTTTTTATCAAAGCGGCATGTGTTACAAATAAATTCTTCCACTTCACCCCATTGATCTTTACGGCCTGTTACGCGCAATACTTCCTCACCTTGATACCATAACACCACTTTACCACTACATCTCTCGTTTTCGCAGTTACGGTTTGCATCAACAGGTTTGGTAAACCAAACACGGCTTTTAAATCGGAAAGTTTTGTCTGTTAAAGCTCCTACGGGGCAAACATCAATCACATTGCCAGAAAAGTCATTGTCGATTGCCTCCTCAATATAAGTTGATATTTCAGCGTGATCACCACGATTTAATACCCCATGCACGCGACCATCTGTAATTTGCTCAGCTGTTTTAACGCAGCGATAGCAAAGAATGCAACGCGTCATGTGTAATTGAATTTTTTCGCCAATATCAATTTTTTCAAACGTTCTGCGTTCAAAGTCGGTGCGTGTTTTATAATTGCCGTGGTCGTAGCTTAAGTCTTGCAGATGGCACTCACCTGCCTGATCGCAAACAGGGCAATCCAAGGGGTGATTTAATAATAAAAACTCAACCACACCTGCACGGGCATCTTTAACTTTAGCAGAAGTATTGTTAGCCACAATCATACCATCCATAACAGTGGTACGGCAGCTTGCTACTAATTTAGGCATTGGGCGTGGATCTTTTTCGCTACCTGCTGTTACTTCAACCAAACAAGTGCGGCAGTATCCACCACTGGTTTTGAGTTTGCTGTAATAGCACATGGTAGGAGGTGCCACATCAGGGCCAATCATACGCGCTGCATTCAAAATGGTTGTGCCATCAGGCACTTCAATTTGTATTCCGTCTATGGTTATTTTAGCCATAATTTATTTTTCTTCTATACTTGCCACTGATACAAACTAGGTTGGATCAGTCTTTCTTGTTAATTATAAACTACTGTATGCAGCAGCTGTATCAATGTTATTACAATGGAAATAATATTTCACTTCACGTTGTGCCGAAGGGTTTTTAACAAAGTCTTCAAACTCTTGACGGAAGTGACGAATAGCACTTGCTACTGGCCATGCAGCTGCATCACCTAGTGGGCAAATGGTATTACCTTCAATTTTACGTTGTATATCCCACAACAAATCAATGTCTTCCAATGTGCCATGTCCTTTTAAGATTTTATGAATGATTTTTTCCATCCAGCCTGTTCCTTCGCGGCAAGGGCTACATTGGCCGCAACTTTCATGGTGATAAAAACGAGCAAAGGTGTGCAGGTTTTGAACGATACTGGTGCTTTCATCCATTACAATAAAACCACCTGATCCTAACATAGTACCCGTTGCAAAACCACCATCAGCAAGGCTTTCATAACTCATTAAGCGTTTTTCTCCATTAGCAGTAGTTAAAATTAAATCGGCAGGTAGTATAGGTACAGATGAACCACCTGCTACTACTGCTTTTAATTTTTTATCATTCAAAATACCACCACAATATTCATCGCTATATATGAAATCTTCCACGGTAATACCCATTTCAATTTCGTATACACCTGGTTTTTTTATGTGACCTGATGCAGAAATCAATTTGGTTCCTGCACTACGTCCAATACCAATTTTAGCATATTCATCACCAGTCATGTTTATAATTGGAACGACAGCAGCAATGGTTTCTACATTATTAACAACTGTTGGGCAACCATACAAACCAGCGATAGCTGGAAACGGAGGTTTAATTCTAGGATTGCCGCGTTTACCTTCTAACGACTCGAGTAATGCTGTTTCTTCACCACATATGTATGCACCAGCACCAGGATGAACGTATAGATCTAAACTGTAATTGGTGCCTAAAATATTTTTACCTAACCAACCGTTTGCATAAGCTTCTGCAATGGCTTTTTCAAGAATACGCACTAAATAAAAATACTCTCCCCGTATATAAATATACGAGGTATTTGCCCCTAAAGCGTAACTAGATGTAATCATTCCCTCCACCAATAAATGGGGAAGGTGTTCCATTAAGTAGCGGTCTTTGAAAGTACCCGGTTCACTTTCATCCGCATTACAAACCAAGTAACTAGGCACTCCTTCAGGTTTAGCCAAGAAACTCCATTTCATTCCTGTTGGAAAACCTGCACCACCGCGCCCGCGTAATCCTGATTTTTTCACCTCCTCCACAACTTCTTGAGGACTCATGGTTTTCAGGGCTTTCTCTACAGAAGCATAACCACCTTTACTGCGGTATACCTCATAGGTATTGATGCCTGGTACATCTATATGTTCAAGTAATATTTTGCGTCCCATTTTACTTAGTTTTTTCTAAAGGTTGTACCATCTAAGTAACTACTGTATTTGCTTTCAGTTTTGTACTTGTTAATTAATTCATCAACTTTTTCTAGGGTAAGGTTTTCGAAGAATTGTTCTCCAATTTGTAACATTGGTGCAGTACCACAACTACCTAAGCATTCTACTGTTTTTATTGTGAATTTACCATCAGGTGTTGTCTCTCCATCCTTAATACCAAGTCGTTTTTCAATATGTGCAACAACATCGTTTGCACCACGTAACCAGCAACTACTAGTTCTACAAACTTCAATTAAACATTTTCCAACGGGATTAAGGTTAAACATAGAGTAGAAACTTGCCACTTCATATACCTCAATTGGTTTGATGTTTAGTATTTCGGCTATCTTATCCATTACAGGTACACTTAACCAGCCATCGTATTCGGCTTGAGCAATGTGCAATGCCGGAATAAGTACTGATTTTTGTTTTCCTTCCGGATAGCGCTTAATCAGATTTTGGATTAAATCCTTTGACTCTGCACTGAAACGAACTTCTTTTAATTCACTCATTGTATTTGGTTCTATATCTGCGGGCTAAATACTTTGCCTCAAATCTTACATCTCAAATTATCTATATTTTTTAGGCGTCTAATTCACCAGCAATAACATTTAAACTACTCATCGTTAAAATGGCATCGCTTAACATGCTTCCCTTAATCATTTCAGGATATGCTTGGTAATATATAAATGATGGTCTACGGAAATGTAGGCGGAAAGGTGCTCTGCCACCATCACTTATAAGATAGAAGCCTAATTCACCATTACCTCCTTCTACGCTATGATAGATTTCACCTTTAGGGACATCTGTTTCACCCATAACTACTTTAAAGTGGTAGATTAAGGCTTCCATTTTTGTGTAAACATCTTCCTTTGGAGGTAAGTAAAACTCAGGAACATCAGCATACCACTTACCTTGAGGCATATTGTCCAATGCCTGACGAATAATTTTTAAACTTTCCCAAATTTCGTTTTGGCGAACAATGAATCGATCATAGGTATCACCTTTTTCTCCAATAGGGATAGCAAATTCGAAATCTTGGTATGAACTGTAAGGTGTCATTACCCTTACATCATAATCAACACCTGCTGCACGAAGATTTGGTCCGGTAAAACCAAAACTCAAAGCCCTTTCTGCAGATATTGCACCTGTGTTAGCAACACGATCTACAAAAATACGGTTACGCTCCAATAGGTTTGAAAACTCCGTAAAACCTTTTGGAAAGTCATGCAGAAATTCCTTTATTTTTTTATAAACCTCATCGCTAAAATCACGCTCTAAGCCACCGATACGACCAATATTTGTAGTTAATCGTGCGCCACATATTTGTTCAAATATGTCATAAATTTTTTCACGCCATTGGAATAGATATGTAAATCCGGTAAGTGCCCCAGAGTCAACGCCAACTACAGCATTACAAACTAAATGGTCTGAAATACGCGCCAATTCCATGATAATAACGCGCATGTATTGAGCACGTTTTGGTATTTCAACCCCAATTAATTTTTCAACCGTCATGTGCCACCCCATATTATTAATAGGAGACGAGCAATAATTTAAACGATCGGTTAAAGTAGTGATTTGGTTATATGGCCTATGCTCAGCAATTTTTTCGAATGCACGATGAATGTAGCCAATTGTTTGCACTGCATCTACAATAATTTCTCCATCCATGGTTAGCACATTTTGAAAAATACCGTGTGTTGCAGGGTGAGTAGGCCCCAAGTTTAAAGTGGTATATTCTTGCTCTTCAATTTGCTCAACGCTTTTATCGTCAAATTCGTTCATGTGTGTATCCGTTAAAATTAACGTCCAAAATATTTATCTTCCTTATCCGTGCGGGTTCCGTCTTCAAGTGGATACTCTTTACGCAAGGGGAAATAATCCATCTCATCCACATTTAAAATACGAGTAAGATTTGGATGGCCTTCGAAAATAATACCATAGAAGTCGTAGGTTTCGCGCTCTTGCCAATTGGCACTTTCAAATAAATCAGAAACCGTTGCTATAATTGAGTTTGAAGCTGGTATGAATGATTTTATCCTGATGCGAATATTATTCGTTAGGCTGTGTAAGTGATAAATCACACAAAACTCTTGACCTTCAATTTCTGGAAACTGAGCACCACACACATCTGTTAAAAATTGTATTTTAATTTCATTATCGTTTTTTAACCAATTAATCACACTGTGTGCAATAGATGGATTAACTACTAAGGTAAGCATATCATAAGGTTCTGAGGCAGATAGAATGGCTTCTCCAAATTGATTTCTTAATTTTTCGGCTATATATACATTAGTAAGTTCGGACATTTTATTGTTATTGAATACCGTATTGTTGCATTAATGCTTTATACTCTTGAGTGTCTCTTCTGCGTAAAGGCTCATTTCTAACGAGTTCTTGAATTTGCATGATACCATCTATAATTTGCTCTGGGCGAGGAGGGCATCCTGGTACATAGACGTCTACAGGGATTACTTTATCTATTCCTTGCAGTACGCTATAGGTGTCAAAAATCCCGCCAGTACTTGCGCATGCACCAACTGAAATTACCCAGCGTGGTTCTGCCATTTGTAAATATACCTGACGTAAAACGGGACCCATTTTCTTTGCAATTGTACCTGCAACTATTAATAAATCGGCTTGGCGTGGCGAAAAACTCATTCGCTCTGACCCAAAACGTGCTAGATCATAATTACTTCCCATGGTAGCCATAAATTCAATACCACAGCATGATGTTGCAAAAGGTAATGGCCAAATGGAGTTAGAGCGGGCTAGTCCGATAACTTTATCAATATTTGTAGCAAAAAAACCAGGACCTTCTAGGCCTGCCGGAGCTTTTGTTATGGTTAATTCTGTTGACATTTTTTTGATTTTAATTACAATCGTTGTTTAATGGGGATAAACTATTGTTAATTTTAAAATGAGTTTAGTGCCATTTTAATGCACCCTTTTTAAGAATGTATAAAAAGCCTAATAATAAGGTTCCTGTAAAAAACAACATTTCCATAAATCCGATTTGACCTAACTCGCGAAAGTTAACAGCCCAAGGGTACATGAAAATAACCTCAACATCAAACATTACAAATAAAATGGCAATCAAAAAGTACTTGATGGAAAAGGGTATACGCGCATTGCCTTTTGATTCTATACCGCACTCGAAATTTTCAAGTTTATCGCTTGTTTTACGCTTAGGGCCAATTAAATGCGTTGCCACCATGGTTGTAACAACGAATCCCGCTGCTACCAAGAATTGCACCACTAATGCTAAGTAATCTATAGATGTTGACATTGTTTTACGAGTTATTCGGAACGTGCAATATTACAAAATAAATTATTAAATCAATACCTATTTAATAACATGTTTTGTACTGTAAAATTTAATAACAATTGATTGTTACTAAAGGTTTGATCGGCAGAATTTTAATACACTTTTTATCTCTTAAAGTAGTTCTTATATGTTGATAATCAATTGCTGATTTTGCATGTAAATTTTATGAGGTTTTCAATTCTGATTTTGAGGTTGATTAAATAATTTGTTATTTTAATATTTGAAAATGAATTATAATGAACTTCTTGATAAAATTTAGAGTATGAAAAGTAATGCTACAAACATAGAAAACTACATCAATGAGTTGCCTGTTGAACGCAGAGCGCCAATGTTAACAATGCACCAAACTATTTTGTCCAATCTGCCCAAAGGCTTCGAAGCTCAGATGAATTATGGTATGATTGGTTATGTTGTACCACATCGTATTTATCCTGATGGATATCATTGTAATCCGCAATTACCCCTACCATTTATGGCCATTGCATCTCAAAAAAAATTAGTAAGTTTTTACCACTTGGGCCTATATGCCAATGAAAATTTATTAGATTGGTTTAAAAATGAGTATCCTAAACACTGCAAAACCAATTTGGATATGGGTAAAAGCTGTATTCGATTTAAAAAACCTGAACATATTCCATTCGATTTATTGGCTGAGTTGGTCAAGAAAATGCCAGTTAAAGATTGGATTAGCATTTATGAACATAGCCTCAAAAAATAATCCTTCCTGGAAAGAAAAAAACACTTGCATAAGCTTGATGATAATATGTTTTCTTTTTTTGAATGTATATAGACTGAATTACATCTAAATAGGAGTTGCGATTAGCATATTTTGCATTGATTTAAATATACCGTTCAAGCTGTTTTTAGGTATTTAATGCACCAGCCTAAAACTAACAAAACTATAATAACCAAACAACTTTTCAAAAAGCGACTAATTGATTTGATTGAACTAATAGGTCAATATTGTGCATTGTTTTCGCGACACGCTAAAACTATTTGTTTAACTAGCAATCAATTTATGGTACAAATAGATTTAAGTTATATGTAACTGCTATTTAGCCAAATTGCCAAGTTCTTTTGATTAAATACGTTGCATGAAATTACCAATTAACGGAGTTTAATGGGGTGTAATTGTAAGCTGAGACAAAAGAAAACAGGAGTGAGAATAACCTAATTCAAAGTGGAATAGCATTTTGTAAGTAGCTAGTAGCCAAATTTTAGTATCTATTTTGTACGGTCTATTTAGCTTGAATTTAAAAAAATCTGCTTTTATTTTGAAAAGTTATTGTTTTTCAGATTTTAATCTCATCTTCGTGTTGTATTTATTAATTTTTTTTTACATGAAAATCTACGTTGGTAATCTCTCATATGATTTGAGCGAGAACGATTTAAAAGACGTCTTTACCCCTTACGGTGAAGTTGCATCAGTTAAAATTATGACTGACAAATTTACCGGTCGCAGTAAAGGCTTTGCATTTGTTGAAATGCCTAATGACGCTGAAGCAAACAATGCTATTAACGGTTTGAATGACGTTGAAGTTGCACAGCGCAGCATCAAAGTTAACGAAGCTCGCGAGCGTACTTTCGATAATAACCGTCCCCGTTCAGGTGGTGGTTTTAATCGTGGTGGTGATCGTGGTGGTGACCGTGGCGGTTACAACCGTGGTGGTGGTGACCGTGGTGGTTACAACCGTGGTGGTAATGATGGTGGAAGCCGTTACTAAAAGTGTAACAACATTAACGCGAAACGACCAACTGCATGCAATTGGTCGTTTTTTTTGTTATTTATTGAGTACTATACTTCAAAAAAACAGATTGTAAAAATTATTGATGTACAAAAATCAATAAGTCTTGATAGTTTAAACTCTGCGATTTATCTGATCCTTTCCACCAACCGTGGTTTAGTAGCTTAATCGTTAAATTTGCTTCTTGCGCCATGTTCTTTATTGCGACAGCCTTAAAGGCAATATTGGCATCTTTTACTTTGTTATCATGCAAATAGTAGGTGTCATACTCAAACTTAAATTGCATAAGCTGAGGGTTTCGATTTAAGATTTCCGGTGTGTTTTCTTCTAATATGAAGAATGTTGACATGCAATGCCCCCCGGGCTTTAAAACGCGTTTTATTTCTTTTAAGTAGTGTTGTACTTCAGCTTGCTGCATGTGCGTGAATACAGAAGTCAATACAACTGTATCAAATGTGTTATCGGGATATGGGAATATAAAATGTGCAGCTTGTTGTTGGGCATCTAAATTATATAAATCGTTTCTTAGTGGGGTGTAAATGAAATTAAAATTAGGATATTTACTACTTACTTTTTCTTTACACCAATCAATACCGTCCGCTACCACATCAAACCCTTCATATTTGCCATTTGCGTTTAGATATCGCGTTAGCGGAATCGCTAATCTACCAATGCCGCATCCAATATCTAATATAGCACTGTCGGGCTTAAAATTTGCATAATCAATACCTAATTTCACTAGGTCATTGCCCGACTTTTCAAAGTCTCCTGAGCCCGTGAAAATCATTCCTTTGGGTGGTATCATTGGATTTCGATTGCCCGATAAAAAAGACAATAAATCTATCGGAAGGTAAATCATCCTACGAGCCACTCTACGCAATTTCGGAGTTAAACTATAATATAGTTTTCTTGTAATCATTTGGATGCAATATAGCTCTTTAGTAAATAAGTTATTTAGATATCGATGTTGAATTTGCTATTCTATCTCTAACTAGTGACTAATTGATTTTGCATTGAGTAAGAAGTTCTACATTTATAGATTAGGATAAAATATAGTATTTAATACACCACTAGTTGAATTAGATATGGAAGACTTAATATGACTAATACAAAAAAAGTTTCACGTTCAAGTGAAACTTTTTTAAATGTTGGGTGGAATATGGGGCTCGAACCCACGACCTCCTGAACCACAATCAGGCGCTCTAACCAGCTGAGCTAAAACCACCATTTTAGGCTGTCAAAAGTAAAAATATTTTCTACAAATGCCAACCAATTTTTTAAAGTTTATGCATCTAGCAGTTGCTCAACCTTTTCCCAATTTAAAATGCTCCAAAAAGCTTGTGTATACTCCACTCTTTTATTTTGATATTTTAGATAATAGGCGTGTTCCCATAAATCTAGTCCAATAATTGGATTGCCTTTTACGGTTGCAATATCCATTAAAGGGTTATCTTGATTCGGGGTTGAAGTGACGATTAGTTTATCACCTTGTTTTATCAACCAAGCCCAACCTGAACCAAATTGTCCTAATGCTGCCTTCTCGAATTGTTTTTTAAACTCATCTATTGATCCAAAGTTTTTGGTAATTAGGTTGGTCATTTTTTCACTTGGCATTGTTCCTGTTTTAAGTAGTTGCCAAAAGAATGCGTGATTCCAATGCCCACCTCCATTATTTCTTATAGCTGTGCGAACGTTTTCAGGTAATTTATCAATTGTTGCGATTAATTCCTCCACACTCTTACCTTTTAAAGAGGCTGCTTTGGCAATTGCAGTGTTTAAGTTGTTTACATATGCCTGATGATGTTTGCTATGATGTATTTCCATCGTTTGCATATCTATAAATGGTTCAAGCGCATTGTATGCATAAGGCAGCTTTGGCAAAGTAAACAAGCCATCGTTGGTAAATTGGTTTATTGTATTGATTGCGGCTTTTACAGCAGGTCTGTACAAGGATGCACCTGCAGCTAAAATAGCACCCGTTTTTAAAAAGTCTTTTCTATTTGATTTCATAACAATACAATTTACAGGCGAAGCTACAATACTATTGTTTCATAAAAAAATAAACTCAATATGATGCCAAACTCAACATCACTAACAATAATTTGGTTAAGTTATTGTTAAATTGGTTATTTGAATATATTTAATCCGTATCTGTGTCATTTATCTGGAGCAAACTAAATAAGTTTAATAGTTTACAAATCTATCATTTTTTGAGGTTTGGAACCATGTTCCTTATTTCTATTTTGCTAGCTAAAATTGCTATACTATACCAACATGAATATGGGTTACGCTTAATAAGCCAATATGAGAACCTAATGTTGGTTACTTCTAGCTTAACTTTTTTTTGGGTTGCTGCAATCACTAATACCCTTATTCCTTATTATAATAACTCAGAGCCAGAACTAAGGAAGAAAGTGCTCTTCAGTACATTTTTCTTGTTATTGGTATTCTCAATTGTGGCTGCCATTATTGTTGCATCTATGGGTTTTTTGCACGATAAGGATAAAAATCTTTTTCAAATGTTTGCCTTAGTGGTGCTGTTAAACACACCAACCTACATCACAGATTATATTTTTTATTTGAATGAAAAATACAAGTCTTTAATTATCTGGGGTACCGTTACTTTTTTTGCTCAGATACTGATGTTGTGTTTACCTTTATATTTTAAACAATCCTTAAATTTAGCCATAAACTTGCTATTGGTGCTTTCGTTGCTAAAGTTTAATTACACCATTATTTTGTTAATGAAATATGCCACCATTACGGTGCAAAAATCATTAACCATTGATTTGATGAGGCGGGTTTTACCTATTATGTTCTCAATACTATTGGCCGGAAGTATGGAGTACATTAATAGTTATATTATTGAGTTTAATTTTACTGATGAAGAATTTGCCATGTATAGGTATGCAGCCAGAGAGTTGCCAATATTTTTAATTTTAGCAAACTCTTTAAGTAATGTTTATAGTGGTGAAATTGCTAAATCAAATGCGTCAGAAAAGCTAGACGAAGGACTATCTAAACTAAAAAAATCATCTCAAAAGCTAATGCGTTGGTTATTTCCATCAACAATTGCATTAATGTTTTTAAGTCCTTACTTATTCAAGTATGCTTATAACGAAGAGCTAATGGCTGGATATAAAATATTTAACATATACTTATTGCTCATTATTAGCCGCATGATATACCCGCAAACTGTAATTATGGGTATAATGAAGAACAAAATCTTCTACCTCATATCCTCAAATTATATTGTTATTCACTGCTTACTTTCGTTTTGGTTTATTTATCTATTCGGGATAACAGGAATTGCTTATGCCACTGTGCTATCATACATTATAGAAAAAATAATGTTGGCTATTTACTGTAAAATGCAGGGTATAGATTACAGAAAATATACACCCTGGGTGGAGCATTTAATATACTCTTTAGTAACCCTTTTTGCATATTACATTACTACAATCCTAGAAATGCCAATGCCTTAATGTCTTTAGTTTTTTAGTTGTCGGGTTTCAATTAAGTAATATTCTGTTTTAATTTTAAATTCTTTTGGGTCTAAGAAATTTAAATCAACAACGCGCCATTTTGTTGTTGGTGCTAGAGGTTGATAATCGTTTTTTGATATGGTTGCTTCAACGGGCATTTCAAACCCCTTTACCACATTAACCCAACGGTATTTTAATTCAAGCATTTCATTTTCTCCGGGTGTTAAGCTGTACTCTAAAATAGGAAGATTGGCTTGTGTTAAATATTGTTCAAAAATGGGTGCTAAATTTTTACCTGTTCTGTTTATCCAAAAATCTATACATTGTTTGGTGCTTATGTTAGTGTATTTAAATGTATTGCAATAGTCTAATAAGCTATTAAACCATATGGTGTCATTATCTATAACGTGCCTTATGGTATATAACATCCAGCTACCTTTGTAGTATATGTCATTGTCTTCGAAGTCATGAAAATAAACGTTGGATTTACCCAATAAGGGTTGTTTATTCTCTATGTTCCTTTTTTGCATTTTGAGGTACTTGTGTGCTGCATCTTTATCCATATTACATTCCACAAAAACAGCTTCTGCATGGGTAGTGAAACTCTCGTGCAACCAAAGTTCTGCTGGGTCAGATGATGTAATGCTATTTCCAAACCATTCGTGTGCACTTTCATGAATGATGATAAAATCAAAATCCCAACGTGTATTGCTATAATCGTTACCATAGCTTACTGCGCTTTGGTGTTCCATTCCCCAATAAGGTGTTTCAACTAATTTATAGCCATCATTCCAAAAAGGGTAAGGGCCAAAATATTTTTCGTAACAAGCCATCATGGTTTTAACTTGTTCAAAATGTTTTTGTGCCTTGCTTAAGTTGTAATCAAGCACATAATAATCTAATGAAAGTGGTTTATTGATGTTGTTATACTTTGCAGCATATTCGTCACTAAAATGTTTGTAGTTACCGATGTTTACTGTTATGTTGTAATTATTAATTGGGTATCTTACCTGCCACCTAAATTCGGTGTATCCATTATTTAGGTTGACTGAATCAATAAGTTTTCCATTACTTACTCCTATTAATCGGGACGGTACTTGTAGATTGATGTTTACACTATCTGCTTCATCGCTTAAATGGTCTTTACATGGCAGCCATGTGCTAGCGCCTAAACCCTGACATGCTAATCCAACCCAATCGTTACCACTACTATCTTTTGTAAACACAAAGCCCCCGTCCCAAGGGGCTTTTTTTGCAATTAATGGATTCCCACTAAAGTAAACAAGCAATTGATGATTGCTGTTTTTTCGTTGATGCGGCATTTTGATAAGTATGATGCTGCTATCTCGGATAAAATTCAAATGCTTATGATCATACAGTATACTATCTATTTTAATTAAGCCATGAATGTCTAACTGCATCAAATTGGCAGGCTTCAGTACCTTGTATGAAATGTTGTTATGACCTTGAATATGTTTTTTATCAGGTGTTACTTTTAATGTAATGTCGTACATGGTAACATCAAACCAAGTGCGGTTATTGTTTAGTTTGCCGTGCAAATAATCGTATTTATCGAAACCCCTTGGTGGATGTCCGAATGAGTTGAGACAATTTACTAAATAAAATAAAAACAGTAAGTTACGTTTACTTAAAATCATTTTACCAAATGTAAGCGGAAAATGTATAAAATTGCAAAAGATTAAAGATAATCAACCATGTTTGGTCAAATTAATTATCAATCCGAAAACTAACAATAATATGATATTAAAAGGTAAAAAAGGCATCATATTCGGTGCACTAAACGATAAGTCTATTGCTTGGCAAGTGGCTTTAAAAGCGCATGAGCAAGGTGCTGAATTTGTATTGACCAACGCTCCTATCGCAATGCGTATGGGTGAAATTAACAATCTTGCAGCCAATTGCGGTAATGCTCAGGTTATTTCTTGCGATGTTTCTAAAACAGAAGACATGGAGAATTTAGTCGAAAAATCAATGGAGATTCTAGGCGGACAAGTTGATTTTGTGCTTCACTCTGTTGGCATGAGCTTAAACATTCGTAAAGGTCGTGATTATGCTGATGTAGATTATAAGTTTATGCATGATACCTTGGATATTTCATCTATTTCATTCCACCGTTTAATGCAAACATTGTGGAAGAAGGATGCAATGAAAGATTGGGGTTCTATCGTAGCATTAACCTACATTGGTGCGCAACGCGTTTTTCCTGATTACCATGAGATGGGTGATGCCAAATCTTTATTAGAAAGTTATGCTCGTGGTTTTGGTTACCGTTTTGGCAAAGAGAAAAAAGTGCGGGTAAATACCATTTCTCAAAGCCCTACAAAAACTACAGCAGGTAGTGGTGTTAAAGGTTTTGGCGATTTTTTTGATTATGCTGATGCATTATCGCCATTAGGCAACGCCAGTGCTGACGCTTGTGCTGAGTATTGCCTCAGTTTATTTAGTGATTTTACTCGGATGGTAACCATGCAAAATCTTTTCCATGATGGAGGTTTTAGTAATACAGGTTTTAGCTATGATGTGTTTAAGCTAATTGAAAATAAAAACGAAGGTGGGGCAGAATAAATTCTAACTTGTTTATTTAAAATAAAAAAGAGGCTGTTATTACGACAGCCTTCTTTTTTATGGATGTTATTTTTCTTGTACTTCGTACATGTCTAATCGCCTGTCTTTCCAATTTAATACGGTCCCCGTATTACGCGCACGCTCAATAGCAGCTAAATCTAAGTCTGCAATAACAATTGTTTCAATGTTTGTGCTGCACTCACCTGCTATTGCATCTGGTGGAAATGCAAAATCACTTGGTGTGTAAATTCCTGATTGGGCATAGTTAATGTCCATATTATCTACGGAAGGAATATTGCCAATTGTACCTGCTGTGGCCACAAAAATTTGGTTCTCAACAGCACGACTTTGAGCACATATTTTAACACGTAAATGACCATGTTTTTCATCTGTGCTAAAAGGTACAAATAGAATTTTAGCTCCTTTCTGGCAAGCAATACGTGTCATCTCAGGAAACTCCACATCATAACAAACATTTATAGCCACTTTGCCACAATCGGTATTAAATACCTTTATTTCATTGCCAGGTTTTACTCCCCACCACTTGGCCTCATTACTTGTAATATGAATTTTATATTGCTTTTCGTATGTACCATCTCGTTTAAACAAGTAACTAATATTATATAAGTTATCGTTTTCTACCTGTAAATGTGTGCCAGCAATAATATTGATGTTGTATTCCATACTTAAGCGCGAAAATAAGTTGATGTAGTCTTCTGTGTACTCATCAAGCTTACGAATACTATCTTCAGGGCTCATACTTTTATACTCGTGTAATGATAAAAGTTGTGTAGTAAATAATTCAGGGAACAAGGCAAAGTCACTTTTATAGTTACTCGCTACATCCGTAAAATATTCACATTGTTGTGCAAACTCTTTAAATGATTTTATTTTACGTAACTCGTATTGTATAGCACAAACACGTACTTTTTTCATTAATACGCTACGCTCTTTTGTTTCTGGTATATAATCTAGGTTAATCCATTCTAATAAAGTTGCATAACCTTCACTCTCATGGTCATCTGGCAAATAATCTTTTATTAATCTTTGTATGGTAAATCCCTGTGAAAGTTGAAAAGTAAGAACAGGATCTTTAATTTTTTTCTCGATAACACGTTTTACATATGCTCGAATACCGAACTTAGCGGAGTGTTTGTGGAAATTTGGCAAACGTCCCCCAATAAGAATAGCTTTTAAATTTTTGTCTACACATAATTGCCTGCGCATGTCATACAAACGTCTTCCAATTTTCAAACCTTGGTAATCCTGGTGAACCATTACTTCAATACCATAAAGCGTATCGCCTTCTTCATCGTGGTTGGTAATGTAACCATTATCACAAATTTCTTTCCAGGTATGGTCGTCATCATACTCATCCCAACTCACTATAAGACTTGCCGCTGATCCAACAATTTTACCTTCATACTCAATAACCTGCATGCCTTCAGCAAATATTTTGTACTGACTTTCTAACATTTCAAGTTTCCATGGTTCTGAATCGGGGAAACAAATTTTAGACAGTTTGATAATGTCTTCAAAGTCGCTACGCTCTGCAGCCCGCTCTATTAATTTAGGTTTACGTGGTGAACGAATTTTCATCTTTTAACTTTTTTGGGGTCGATTTGTTTGCAATTTGCACAAACCACACTACAAGTTTAAGGTATAATTTTAATACTTTGTGAACGCAAAGTTGTGTAAGTAATTTCTTAGTGGTTATTTCACGACTTTAAAACTACTAAAGATACCTTACATGAGTTTACAACACACCATAGAAAAAGCTTGGGATAATAGAGAATTATTAAAGGA
Organism: Bacteroidota bacterium; assembly: GCA_947491825.1. GTDB lineage: Bacteria > Bacteroidota > Bacteroidia > UKL13-3 > UKL13-3 > UBA6183. The sequence continues at coordinate 39,052 of CANLLM010000001.1, read as the reverse complement.
TGCTGATACTCAAATTGCCATTCGTGAGGTAATAGAACTGTTAGATAAAGGCAAGTTGCGCACAGCAGAGCCTATTGCCGGAGGCTGGCAAGTAAATGATTGGGTGAAAAAAGCCGTTATCATGTATTTCCCAATTCAACATATGGAAACGATTGAAGTAGGTCCGTTTGAGTTTCATGATAAGATGAAATTGAAAAGTAATTATGCTGAACAAGGTGTGCGCGTGGTGCCAAATGCAGTAGCTCGTTACGGTGCATTTTTGCAAAAAGGAGTAATTATGATGCCAAGTTATGTAAATATAGGTGCTTATGTAGATGAAGGTACCATGGTAGATACATGGGCTACAGTTGGTAGTTGCGCACAAATTGGCAAGCATGTTCATTTAAGCGGTGGTGTTGGTATTGGCGGTGTTTTAGAACCAGTGCAAGCCGCACCAGTAATTATTGAAGACAATTGTTTTATTGGTTCACGTTGTATAGTTGTAGAAGGTGTTAGGGTTGAAAAAGAAGCTGTACTTGGCGCAGGTGTTATAATAACCATGAGTACCAAAATAATAGACGTTACAGGTGATATTCCCATTGAATACAAAGGTCTTGTTCCAGCTCGTAGTGTGGTTATTCCAGGTAGTTACACCAAGAAATTTCCTGCAGGAGAGTACCAAGTACCATGTGCCATTATTATCGGTAAACGTAAAGAATCAACCGATAAAAAGACCTCATTGAATGATGCATTGCGCGATCACAGCGTAGCGGTTTAATGTGAAGATGATCTGTAGTAGAAATTTGATAACAAACGTAAACTTAGAACGATAAATAAAGAAATAACAATTAAACTTGGCAACAGCTAACTCACAACTTAAAATAGCATTTGATGCGAAACGTGCTTTTAATAACCATACCGGATTAGGAAACTATTCTAGGTTTGTGATTAAAGGCATGCTCGATGCATATCCGCAACATGTATTTTATTTATTTACACCATCTATTAAGTCTGAGTATACCAAGTTGGTTGAAGGATATACGAATGTGCATGTCATCTCGCCCCAAAATATTTTTGGTAAAACATTCAAAGCTTTATGGCGCACCTTCAGTGTAACTGGTAAGATTAATAAATTAGGGGTTGATGTTTATCATGGCTTAAGTAATGAATTACCTTCCAACATAAAAAGTTTTAAAGGAAAATCGATAGTTACCATTCACGATTTAATTTTTTTGCGTTACCCACAGTATTACAAAATAATTGACAGACTTATTTATAAACGTAAGTTTATTAAAGCTTGTCTTGATGCCCATGTGGTAGTGGCTGCCAGTAAGCAAACGGCCTCCGATATTCAGTCGTTTTTAGAAATTGATTCACAAAAAATAGAAGTAGTGTACCAAAATTGTGATGAACAATTTGACAAAAAAATATCAAGCCAAGAGTTAGATGCTGTGAGAAAAAAATACGATTTGACTTCATCTTATTTTATTTGCATAGGGACTATAGAGCCACGTAAAAAACAGCTTATGGTATTGCAAGCATTTTATCAATCTAACGTAAACAAACATTTGGTGTTTGTAGGTAAACAAACTAACTATGCTGAAGAACTTCATCTATTCATCAACCAAAACCAAATAGCCGATAAGGTTCATTTTATTGAAGGTGCTGATTTTGTTGATTTTCCAGCATTGTACCAAAATGCCAGCATGGCCATATATGCCAGCGAGTTTGAGGGGTTTGGAATTCCGGTTTTAGAGGCCATGCGAAGTGATGTAAAAGTAGCTGTAGCTAATACCTCAAGTCTAACTGAAGTAGGTGGCGATGCTGTACAGTATTTTGAAACAAGCGAGCAGTTAACAGCACTTTTTAAATATGAGGACTCTTCCACTATAAACCACGGTAAGGTGCAAATTCAGTTGGCTAAGTTTTCGCCCCAAGCATTGATAGGGCAATTGATGAGGGTGTATTGCTAGCTTGAATTGATTACTTGGTTGATGGGGTTTTCTCTTTACCTATATCCTTTGTGTTTATATCCACTTACAGGTGTGAGTATCGTGGCTTTGGGTACAAAGCATTATTATTATATTTGTAATTCATAAACTATACAACAAGTGAGCGCAACCGAACCAAAAATTAAAAAAAAACGTAAGGTATCATACTTGCCATCAATCATTAGTATTGGTATGGTGCTTTTTATGTTGGGTTTATTCGGCATTATATTAATTAATGGAAACAAACTGCAACAATATTTAAAGGAGAATTTCCAACTCACCGTTTTTTTTAAGGATGAAATTACTGAGGCTGATATGCAACGTGTAATGTTTACTATGCAGCAGCAAGAGTACACCAAACGTGTTGTTTTTGTTAGCAAAGAACAAGCTGCTCAACAGTTTTCTAACGAAATTGGTCAAGACTTTGTTGGATTTCTTGGTTTTAATCCGCTGTTGCCAAGTGTAGAGTTGTTTTTAAAGTCATCATTTACATCCCCAGATAAACTTAAAACAGTTGATATTGAGTTGCGCAGGAACCCCGAAGTGCAGGAAGTAGTTTACCAGCAAAACATACTAGACGAAATCAATAAGAATGTAGGTACAATAGGTGCCGTACTCATTTCTTTGAGTATTATTTTCTTAATCATATCCATCACAGTAATTAATAACACCATTCGTTTAAACCTTTACGCCCGTAGGTTTATTATTAAAAGTATGCAAATGGTAGGCGCTACCCACTGGTTTATTATCAAACCATTCATGTATAAAAGTATTTTACATGGGTTATATGGCGGCATTATCGCTTGCTTGTTACTTTTAGGTGTTTTGTCGGCCCTTCCTAAATGGATTGGTGGTATTGAAGCCCTCTATGACAACACACAGTTTGCAATCTTGTTTGTAGTTGTTATACTTGTAGGCATAATTATAAGTATGGTGAGTAGTGCATTTAGCACCAATCATTACTTAAAATTAAAAATAGACGATTTATACTAAACACATTAACATGCAAAAAGCAACATTAAAGAAACCAATAGAGAAGCCTCATTTACCTAAGGCTGAAGAGCATTTCATTTTTGGTAAACAAAACTACTTATTAATGATTTTAGGCGTAGTTTTTATATCCATAGGATTTACGTTAATGTCGGGTACTGAAGATATTTTTAGCACCACTAAACTAACTGTAGCACCAATTTTGGTTATGATTGGCTTCGTGATTGAGATTTTTGCTATCATGCGCAAAAACTAACATTAGCAAAACGTATGGGTATTTTTGAAGCAGTGGCGTTAGCCATTGTTGAGGGATTAACTGAGTTTCTCCCTGTTTCCTCAACTGGTCACATGGTATTGGCCTCTTCAGCTATGGGCATTGCCAATAACGATTTTGTTAAAATGTTTACTGTAGCCATTCAGTTTGGAGCCATTTTAAGTGTGGTGGTTTTGTATTGGAAAAGATTTTCCCAGTCGCTTGATTTTTATCTTAAATTAGGGATAGCCTTTATACCTGCAGCCGTTTTTGGTTTTTTACTAAACGGTTATATTGATGCCATGCTTGAAAATGCATTAGTTGTAGCCATTACCCTATTGCTTGGAGGTTTGGTGCTAATTTTTGTAGATAAATGGTTTGCCAAAACAGAAACATCCGGAGCAACAAACGTTGAATTTAAAAATGCTTTTGTTATTGGTTTGTTTCAGGTTATCGCTATGATACCCGGTGTATCTAGATCCGCAGCTACAATTATTGGTGGTTTAACCCAGAAACTAAATCGAACTGCTGCTGCAGAATTTTCGTTTTTTCTAGCTGTACCTACTATGCTGGCCGCTACTGGATATAAAATGTTAAAGTACCATCTGAAGATAGGTTTTAATAGCAGTGATTTAAGTGTATTACTCATTGGAAATGCAGTAGCGTTTATTGTTGCCATCATGGCCATCAAAGCATTTATTGGCTTTTTAACTAAATATGGTTTTAAATTCTTTGGATGGTATCGCATTATTGTTGGTGCGGCCATTTTAATTTTATATGCTATGGGTTATCAGTTGCAAATAATATAGTCTCCATGTCAAATCCTATTTCTATTAATGTTGAGCAAGGTTGTGTTTTGTTAATTAACAAACCGCTTAATTGGACAAGCTTTGATGTAGTGAATAAACTGCGTTATAGTTTATTGCGTAGCCTGCATAAGTTTAAAGAAATTAAGGAAGGCGAGAAACGGAAACTAAAAGTGGGTCATGCTGGTACTTTAGATCCCCTTGCAACTGGTTTATTAATAGTATGTATTGGTAAAGAAACCAAAAATATACACCAATACATGGCCACAGAAAAAGAATACACCGGTAGTTTTTATTTAGGCGCCACACGTCCCTCTTATGATAATGAAACTGAGGTTGATCAAACTTATCCAACCGAGCATATTACAGCCGAACTGATTCATCAAACTACCCAACAATTTATAGGTGATATGATGCAGTTGCCGCCTGTTTATAGTGCGATAAAAAAAGATGGTATTCGTTTATATGAAAGCGCTCGAGCCGGAATAGAAGTAGAACTTACACCACGCCCAGTTAACATAAAAGAGTTTGAAATTACCAAAATAGAGATGCCCATTGTAGCATTCAGGGTGGTATGTAGCAAAGGTACATACATACGCTCTTTAGCCTACGATTTTGGCAAAGCATTACACAGTGGTGCGTATTTAGATAGTTTGTGTCGCACGCGCAGCGGTACTTATTTATTAAGCGATACGCTTAATATAGATGACGCGTTGGTTTTAATAGAAAATCAACCTGATTTACAATAACGAGCTACTTCCTTAATTTTATTACATTTGCGTCATCCCGCATGAAAGTATACCGCAGTTTAGACGAGTTGCCCAAAATTAAAAATGCCATTGTTACCCAAGGAACATTTGATGGGGTGCATGCTGCGCACAAAGTTATTTTAAATAGACTAAAGCAAATTGCTAAGGAAAAAAATGGTGAAACGGTTGTAATAAGTTTCGATCCACATCCGCGTATGGTCCTTTTTCCTGATGATCATGGACTAAAATTGTTACATACATTAGATGAAAAAATTATAGCATTAGAAAACGAAGGGGTAGATCATTTAATCATTATTCCATTTACGATAGCGTTTTCACGTTTAACATCTATGCAATTTATTCGCGATGTTATGGTGAATAAAATGGGCACTAAAGTTCTTGTTATTGGATACAACCATAGGTTTGGTAAAAACAGAGAAGGCACGTTTGAACACTTAAAAGAATACAGTAGTTTATATGGGTTTGAAGTAGAGGAAATTCCTGAGCACGATATTGATGAAATTTCAGTCAGTTCAACGCGCATTCGTAAAGCATTAGATGAAGGTGATGTGAAACAAGCTGCTAAATATTTGGGCAAATACTATATTGTTTCAGGCACGGTTGTTAAGGGAAAGCAATTAGGTAGAACCATCGGTTTTCCTACGGCTAATATACAAGTGGCTAATTCAAACAAACAAATTCCCGCTAATGGTGTTTACGCTGTTAAAGTTTTTATCAACAAGCGTATAGTTTTGGGTATGCTTAATTGCGGAGTGCGTCCAACTGTTGATGGACTCACGCATGCCGTTGAAGTTCATTTGTTTGATTTTAACGAAGACTTATATAACACAACATTAAGTATTGCATTTGTTGATAAACTGCGTAACGAAATGAAGTTCGAAAACCTGCAGGCACTCACAAATCAACTCCAAAACGATAAATTGCATGCGTTAGCAATTCATAGCACAACGCAAAATGACAATTAAGTTTCCGTACATCTATATTGTTTTATTTTTTATACTTTCATTCGTTGCATTTCCAGTTCGGGCGCAAGTTCCTGTAAATGGGCCTGTGGTTCCTATTCCTTTAGTAAATGTTTCTAAATTAGACTCTGCTGCTATTTTACAAGCTAAATATGATAGTTTAGTAAAATACATGGAGACGGTTTATCAATTAGACTCAATAACAGATAATGAACTGATTATTACTGATTCGATTTTATTAGTTGTTGATACTTCTGTTAGGATGGACACTTCAACCGCTGTTGTTTTAGATTTATCAAATAGCGTAACAACAAACAACCAAACATCCGAGTTCAATAATCCTCTTTTAATCGCATCCTCCTCGATAAATATTGATAGCACAAATAAAGTTGTTATTCCTTTATCATCACAAACCATTAATAATTCTTTACAGGATACACCAAGACAAAAAGTAACAACACCAAAGCTTAATTCAGAGTCTATACAAGATAGTTTATTTTTGGATGAAGAGTTTGATACAGAAGAGCTTTTAGTTGATACTATTGTTACTGATTCGATGACGGATATGAGTGACGGTGATGAAGCCGATTCTGAAGGTGAGGCCGAAGGTGAATTTGATAACTTATTTACTGGATATAGTGATGTTACCTATTGGGATATGCTAAGAGACCCGAACTTCAAATTCGATCCTGCTATGATTCCTGCAAATACTCATTATCCGTTTGATTGGGATACGGTAGTAATTAATCCTTACAAAGTTTCATTGCGTGAAATGAATGATACCATTTTATTGAAATTACGCGATAGCATGGATTGTTCTTTTCATCCACCAGCAATTGGTGACGTAACTTCAGGTTTCGGATATAGAAGTTGGGGCAGAAGACCAAAATTTCATTATGGAATTGATGTACGCATGGAGGTTGGCGATCCTGTATATTCTATTTTTGATGGGGTAGTTAGAGTGGCTAAACGTAGTTCTGATTATGGGTATGTTGTTGTTGTAAGACATTATAATGGGTTAGAAACTTTGTACGCACATTTTGATCAATTACTCGCGTATTCGGGTAAGCCTGTAAGGAGTGGAGAAATTATTGGATTGTCGGGTAATACAGGAAGAAGTACTGGGCCTCATTTGCATTTTGAAGTTCGTTTTAAAGGCGAAAAAATTGATCCAAGTAAGGTGATTTATTTTCCATCAGGATCATTGTTAAGCGATACTTTACAAATAGATAAACAATGCTTTACATACGTTAAACTTTACAAAGAACAACAAACCAAACTGCGCTCTCGTTACTACATTGTTAAGCGTGGTGATACACTAGGTAAAATCGCTTATAAAAATGGAATGTCCGTTAAACAAATAGGCCGCTTAAATAAAATCTCAACCAAAACAAAACTAAAAGCTGGGCGCAGGTTGCGCATCCGCTAGTTTTGAATTTAAAATTGTTATATGTTAGCTAATATTCTACTTTCCATAACACACCAAGCACCCTCAGCTTGGTTAATCTTGCCTTTTGTCAGTTTGTTATTATTAATTGCAATTGGGCCATTGTTTTTTGCTCACTTTTGGCATAAGTATTATAAGGCTATTGCTGTAATATTAGGTGCATTGGTTGGTGTATATTACTTGATAGTTAAAGAGCAGCCCATTGTAGTTGCAGAAACTTTTGCTGAATACACTTCCTTTATTTGTTTGCTTTTTGCATTATATGTGGCAGCTGGTGGCATATTCGTTTTTGCCGATTTCGAATCTAAGGCTAAGGTAAATATTGTGTTTTTGCTGATTGGAGCTATACTCACTAATTTTATAGGCACAACTGGAGCTTCGGTGTTGTTAATACGACCATTTATGCGTGTTAACCGTTACCGTTTAAAGCCATATCATATTATTTTTTTTATATTCTTTGTATCAAATTTAGGTGGTCTGTTAACACCTATTGGTGATCCTCCTTTGTTTATGGGGTTTTTAAAAGGTGTGCCTTTTTTTTGGACATTACAACATTTAATCTCGCCTTGGTTAGTCGCTATATTTTTGTTAAGTATTATCTTTTACTTTTTTGAAAAACGCAATTCGCAATTAGATGATGTTGATGTAAGTACCCATTACACTCAAAAAATAATTATAAATGGAAAGCAAAACTTTATTTGGTTGGCCTTAATTATTGGATCTGTTTTTATTGATCCCAACGTAATTGATGGTGTTCCTTTTATTGATATGCATGGTAAAAAGGTTTCCTTTACAAGAGAAATGATGCAATTAGCGATAGCTTTTATTGCATACAAAAAAGCCAATAAACATGCGCTTCAAAGTAATGGTTTCGATTTTGAACCAATAAAAGAAGTTGCATTTTTATTTTTCGGTATTTTTTTATCTATGATTCCTGCATTGCAATTATTGGAAACTGCCGGAAGCAATATTGCTGAGCCATTACCACATTCGGTTGTTTATTGGGCATCTGGTTTGTTTAGCAGTGTGTTAGATAATGCACCAACTTATGTTAATTTCTTAGCCTTATCACTTAGCATGTTTGGTTTAAGTGTAAATAATATAAATGATATTCATACTTTCATTGCGAGTAAAAATGTAATTTACCTCGAAGCGATATCTGTAGGGTCAGTTTTTTTTGGGGCACTTACTTATATTGGCAACGGACCTAATTTTATGGTTAAAGCCATAGCAGAACAACATGGGATTAAAATGCCAAGTTTTTTTCAATATATAGCAAAATATAGCATACCTATTTTGCTTCCTATTTTATTGGTGGTTTGGCTCTTGTTTTTTATGTAGTATTTCTCCAAAAATTACATGTTAACAAGAGTTTACATGCCTCTAAATTAATAGTAAATAAGTTTTAAGGTTTACGCATTATTACTTATTTTGCCACATACAAAAGGCTTTTTTTATTAAATGAAATTTATAAAGACATTTGGTGTACACATTATTGCAATTGTAGTGACACTGCTTATAATATTTACGATGGTATCATTGTTTTTAAATAGATACACCCGTCATGGCGAGTCGTTAAGCGTGCCTGATATTAGAGGGTTAAAGATTGAAGACGCGATACATGTGTTAGCGCAAAAAAAACTACGTTATATCATTAGCGATTCACTTTATTTTGATGATAAACCCAAGTTGAGTATTTTGGATCAAAATCCTGCCCCACAGAGTAATGTAAAAGAAGGTCGTTTCGTATATGTAACAATCAACAGCAATAAAGCACCACAAGTTAATTTGCCAAATTTGCTGGACGTATCGTTGCGCCAAGCAGAGGCAATGTTGGCTAGTAGCGGACTTAAAGTAGGAAAGCTTATTTATAAGCCAGATCTTGCAAAAGATGTTATACTTGATGCGCAATACAAGGGGGCGAGTTTACTATTTGGTGTTAAAATTGGAAAAGGTACTGCAGTTGATTTGGTTTTGGGTGATGGCTTGGGTGGAGAAACTATTGATATGCCAGATTTAACTGGTTTAACCCTTGAAGAGGCCAATAATTTATTACAAAGTTCTTCGTTAACAATAGGTTCGGTTGTGTATATGGGTAGTATTAACGATACTACAAGAGCAAAGGTAGTAAGACAAAACCCACCATTTTCGGAGGGCGCTACTATCAATGGTGGTCAACCAATTGATTTATTTATTAGACAATAATGAAGAAACTCTTAACCTTTTTATCGGTTGCGTTAACTAGCATAACTTTATTTGCACAATTCGAAATCCGTTTGCCTTTAAATAGTAATTTATTGTTGCAAAATTTATCGGTTAATCAAACCAAAAGTTTTTTAACTAAAACACAAGTCCTATTTCCAAAGCAGTTTCCAATAGTTGAACATTTTACAAAACCCAAACCCGATACACTTTTTTGGGAAGCAGGTGGTGTTACAACAGCCAACAACATAGCTGCGTTTAATGCCCAAAATATTGCAGGAACAACATACAGTAACGGTGATGGTACTTTGGGTATTACAGATGAGCTTACATCAAATAGCATAAATCTGATTGCCATACCAGATAAATGTTATATCGGTTTTGAGTATGAAATGGGTGAGACATGGCAACCTGGAGATTCTTTGGTATTACAAGCATTAAATGCTGCTGGAAACTGGGATAATATTTGGCGGTCTGCTCCAATAAGTATCAAACGCAGAAACATTCAGTTTAATTTCCCTTTGGGATTGTTATACCAACACGCTGGATTTAAAATAAGGTGGCAAAACTACTCAACCCGAAGTGCTTTAAATTCTAATACATTCAGACTATTTAATTTTGTTTTCGCGATCAAGCAAAATATTCCTTATTACGAAAATATTTTCTGGAATGCCACACAAACATATCGTAACACTTGGCGGTTAATGCAAGGCGAGAAGCGAACAGGTTTTGGAATACGCTGGGGTAATGTAATAAAGTTAGACGCGCAAGATGTAAATGGTAATAATTACAACAATGGTTTTAACGATACCATAGAGTCACATAGTGTTGATCTGTCTCAATTAAATACCAAGGATTCTGTTTACTTCCGTTTTTATTACCTTGCTATATCAAGCCAAAACAACGACTCTTTAATATTACAGTTTAAAAACAACGGAGGGCTTTGGATTACACAATTAGCCATAAGTGCAGCACAAGCAGGTGCATGGAATTCCTATACTGCACATGTTAACGTTAACCGATTTAACCATGCAAATTTCGGATATAGGGTTATTGCTCGCGGTGTCTCCAACGATACGTTGAAATGGGTGGTAAGCGGTTTTCATATTGGGCAAAAAGTGCTTATTCCATTTGTGGATGATTTTTCATCAAACCAAGTTTACCCAGACCAGAATAAATGGTTAGATAGATTGGTTTTTGTAAATAACCGATTTTCAATTGCACCGCCAAGTTTAAATGTGGCCACTTTTGATGGCTTAAATAGGGTAGGAGTGCCATACGGTTTTGGTCGTGGTTATTGTGATACGCTAACTTCAATGCCTATCAAACTTAATGGATTAACAGCTGCAGATTCTGTTTACTTAAGTTTTTTTGTGCAACCACAAGGTTTGGGTATGGAACCTGATTTTGGTGATAGTTTGATGTTGTTTGGTAGATATAATGCTGCATCACCCGATTCGTTTAATTTGTTATGGAAAGGTGCACCTCGCGATTTTTTAACCGATTCGTTTTTACAGGTTCGTATAGCCTTGCCTGCGTTGTATTTACACGATGAGTTTCAAATGCGCTTTATTAATATTGGTAGTAGAACAGGTAACTTAAGCCATTGGCATTTAGATTATGTATACCTTAACAAAGGCCGCACACTAACTGATGCCATTACCGATATTGCTATTCAGGAAAATCCATCACCACTACTAAAGAAATACAGCGCAATGCCGTTTAGCCACTTTAAAGTTGCTTCGGTAGCCTATACCAATGATACACAATATTTTGGGGTGAGTAATAACAGCAATCAGAGTTATGCAATTGATTATGGACGAGAAATATTCGATCAAAACTTTTCACGTGTAGACACTTTTGGCAGTATTATTAGTGTTTTGCCATCGCGTAGCTCGCGTACGGGAAGCATCAAAAAAACAATAGATATATCAGGTAATTTTAGTGATGATTCTGTGGTAGTTTGGAGTAGATTTTATACCCGCTTAGGAACTACGGTTGATAACATCCGTTCGAACGATACATTATGGCAACCCACTTATTTTGTAAACTATTATGCCTATGATGACGGAACAGCTGAGGGAGGATATGGTATAAAAAATGCGGTGGGTAAAGTAGCTTTAAGGTATGATTTTGCTAAACCTGATAGTTTATATGGGTTAGCGGTACATTTTAATAGAAGTGTGAATGATGTGAGTACTTTGCCATTTAATTTGATGGTTTGGAAAAGCGTTTCGTTAACATCCGAAGAACCTATTTTAAATATACCCGCAAATGCAGTTTATTACAATGCACGAAATGGTTTTTATTATGTAAAGTTTAATCAACCAATATATGTCACCAACGAAGTTTTTATCGGTTGGGAGCAAAATCAGCAGTTTGAACTAAACGTAGGGTTAGACTTAAATTTTAAGTTCAATCAACAGTACGCTCCTAATCCTGAGATGTTTTACAACGTCCAAGGCTTGTGGCAGTTAACAGACCTGCCTGGTGCTTTGATGATGCGACCTATTGTAGGTAAGTGGATTGATCCATTGCCCGTTGGTAAACATGAATTTGAAACAGAAACGCTTCATGTTACTTGTTATCCAAATCCTAATCAAGGCAATTTATTTATTAGCGGTTCGCCCCAAAAATCGTATACAATTAGTGTTGTAGATTTGATGGGCAAAGTATTGTTTAATGAATTGGGAGTTACCCATCATTTAAATTTAAATAACTTAAATGATGGGTTATACTTGGTACATATTAAAGATGAAAAAAGTGAAGCAACCACAGTACAAAAAGTGATTTTACAACGTTGATTTATACATAAACACTAAATTACATATGGCAGATATAACTACACAAGAATTAAAAGAGCGCATGGACGCTGGAGTAAAATTAAACTTATTTGATGTACGTGAGGTTCACGAGTACGAAGTATTTAATATAGGTGCAACACTTATTCCGTTAGGTGAATTACCAGGAAGAATAAGTGAGTTGGAGCACCTGAAAAATGAAGAAGTAATTATTCATTGCCGCAGCGGAGCGCGCAGCGGTCAAGCAAAAATGTTTTTAGAAGACACAGGCTTCACTAATGTAAGAAATGTTTTGGGGGGTATGTTAGATTGGCAAGCCCGTTTTGAAGGTTAAATAAAAAGCCGCAATACATTATGTATTGCGGCTTTTTACATTGGTATCTTGATTAATTGGCAAATGTCAACATTCCACTTAATAAAGCATATTCTTCCTTTGTTAGTTTGTCTGCATATTCTCTACTAATTTCTCTAGCTTCAGGATTGTTGAAGAATAAAATTAGTGGAACAAATAGCTCTCTAATCTCTAAGTTTTCAGGTAAACGTTTTGCAACTTCAATAATGCTATTTACGTTTTCATCAACTAAATCAACATTGGCAATAAGTTCTTCGTAAATGCGATGTTCATCTTGAAATTCATCTTCATCAACTAATAAAAACTCATATAAAAAGTCTTCAACTTCAATTGGTGCTTCTGCATCTTGAACTTCGGTTATATACAATAGCATATTTAATAATTCTGTTCCTCTATCTAAGGTTTTCTCTTCAATATCTTCCCACTCTCTGCTTTCAAAATAATCTTCATCATCATTATTCGATTCTAGGTGGTGAGCCATCATAATATCAAAAGCATACTCCTGTATCGATTCATGCGATGGATGTTTTGAAAAATGATTATCGAAGTTTTTCAACTTAAATAAAAAGGTTTCATTACTTTCAAAAACCGTAGTTATCGCAGAGGCTAACTCTTGGTTTTGTTCGAAACTGTTAATTAAAGCATCAACTGCTTTTATTGCATTGCTCATATATAAAATTTAATATTTATGAAGGGTGTTTTTGGTAACCGTTGCAATAACTTTTCCAGTAAGCATTTGTCCTAATACTGGACTGTTACCACTCTTAGATAAGTTATTTTTTGCATGGTACAACCAAGTTGTTTTAGGGTTAAATAAACACAAATCAGCATTCGATCCTGCACTGATACTAACTGATACCTGTTTTAAAATTTGTCTAGGTTTTTGCGTAAGTGCATTTATAATAACTTCTGTATTTATTTGTTGTGGCTTGTGCATTAGCAATAAACTTAATGCTGTTTGAAACATAATCATACCTTTTGATGCATATTCAAATTCTACCAATTTATGTTCTATATCCTCAGGGCAATGGTCGGTAACAATACAATCTATTGTGCCATCTAATAAACCATCCCATAATGCTTTTTGGTCCCCCTTACTTCGCAAAGGAGGGTTAAGTTTGAAATTGCTATCAAAGTTAACTAAAGCCTCATCAGTATAAATCAAATTGGCAATTGCCACATCGCATGTAACTGCTACACCTTGTTTTTTAGCTTTTTTAATAATATCAATGCTGGATTTACTGCTAATATGAGAAAAATGAATTGGAGCATCAGTGTATTTTGCCAATTCGATATCGCGCACAATCATTATTTCTTCTGCCATATTAGGTATACCTTTTAAACCTAGGTTTACACTGTTAACTCCTTCATGCATCTGTCCTCCTGCACTTAAGTTAGTATCTTCAGCATGCGTAATAACTAAACCGTTAAATATTTTACTGTACTGTAACGCGCGCATCATTACACCTGAGTGCATAATACTTTTATTTGCATCTGTAAAGGCAACTGCACCTGCTTGATGCAGGTCGTATAGTTCATTCATTTCAAGCCCTTGACAGTCTTTTGTAATAGCACCGTATGGCAAAATATGTACTGAAAGGTTTTGTGCTTTAGCTGCTATAAAGGCTAAATCGGCTTTATGTTGTAATACAGGCAACGTGTTTGGTAATGCTGTAATATGTGTGTATCCACCAGCTGATGCGGCGTTTGCAGCACTAGTTAAATCTTCCTTAAATTCAAATCCGGGTTCTCTTAACGCAGCACGCATATCAACCAAGCCAGGACTTAAATAAGCACCTTGAGCATCGAAGGTTTTATTTGCTGATTTTGCTATTATGGATTGTTTAGTTGATACGGTTTGAATTGCATCAATAATACCGTTAACGATTAATACATCACATTTTTTACCGTGATAAGCTGATTGAAGATCGCAAATAATTGCGTTTGTAATGAGAAGCTTCATTAAAAAGCAAATATAAAGACTTTTTTGGTTATTGATGTATGATGCTTATTTTAAACATAAAATACCCCATTAAGAGTCTAACTTTTGGGGTATTCCATCTATTGGGTGGTTTTGTGCTGCGGAAGAGACTCGAACTCTCACACCACTTAAGGCACCACCCCCTCAAGGTGGCGTGTCTACCAATTCCACCACCGCAGCTTTAGGTAATGTTTGGCAAATATACTTAAAACAGCGCCAGTACGCAAATTGATTCCGTGACCCAAAAGTGCCCTAAAAATGAGGGCGCTTTGGGGTCAGAAAATATTTTATATTACCAAATTTTCGCGCGCGCGCTTTCATCACGCCACATGCCATCACCTTTTTTAACGCCAAAAGCATTGTAAAATTGAGGCATGTTACTTAACGGGCCCAATACACGGAATTTCGCAGGGGAGTGGGGATCAGTTATTACTTGCTGGCGTAAAAACTCAGAACGAGCATGGCCTCTCCAAACTTGACCAAAACCTATAAAGAAACGTTGTTCTGGTGTGTAGCCATCAATATTAGTGCGTTGTTTTCCTATCAAAGAACGCAAGTAGGCATCATAAGAAACAGTCAAACCTGCCAGATCGGCTATGTTTTCGCCTAATGTTAATTCACCATTTACAAAAACACTATCTAGCACTTCAAATTGATTAAACTGGTTTACCAAGACCTTAGTGCGTTCGTCAAATAATTTGCGGTCTTCGGCAGTCCACCAATCATTAAGGTTGCCTTGTGCATCATATTTGCTGCCCTGGTCGTCAAATCCATGACTAAACTCATGGCCAATTACTGCCCCAATAGCTCCATAATTTACAGCATCATCAGCCTTCGCATCAAAGAAGGGTGGTTGCATGATTGCCGCAGGGAAAACAATTTCATTATTCACTGGATTATAATATGCATTTACAGTTTGTGGTAACATTTCCCACTCATCTTTATCAACTGGATTGCCAAGTTTATTAAGGTTGTACTTAAACCAAAATTCACTGCTATTAAAGTAATTGGCAATGTAACTTTCACGCGATACTATTAATTGAGCCAAATCCGTCCATTTATCAGGATAACCTAATTTACGTGTAAATGAATTTAGTTTTTCTATTGCTTTAGTTTTAGTAGGCGCGCTCATCCAATCTAACTTATTAATACGGTCTCTAAAACTTTCACGAAGGTTATCAACCATTTCGTTTACACGTTTTTTGCTTTCAGGTGTAAATGCAACCTTAACATACTCTTGCGCCACCAATTCGCCAATCATATTATTGGCATGGCCAATAACTGTTTTCCAACGTGATTTTTGTTCTTTGGTTCCTGTTAATTTTTTTCCGTAAAAAGCAAAATTTGCGTTAACAGCTTTGCTATGTAAGTATGGAGAACTTGCATTTATTACTTTCCATTTTAAGTATGTTTTCCAAACTTCTAAATTGGTATGCATACTTGTATTTAAATGAAAAAAGTAATCGGGTTGCATTACAATAAAATACTTCACCTTATTTGTGTTTAATCCAATTCTATCGAAATAATGCGCCCAAGCAATGTTTGAATACTTGTTATTTAATTCCTCTGGTGTTAAGGGATTATATTGTTTTTCCATATTTCTGCGTTCGGTTCTACTCATGCAGTTTTGCGCCATCTCTGTTTCAAATTGTAAAACATTTTTTCCAATTGTTCCGTCATTCTGTCCTGTAGCCATTGTAAACATTTCGTTAATATATTCGGCATAAGCTTTTCGAATATCTTGGCTTCGGTTGTCAGGCTTTAGGTAATAATCTTTATCAGGTAAGCCTAAACCACTCTGTGCTAAATAAGAGGTGTAAACACTGCTATTTTTAACATCCTGGCTAACATCGAAACCAAATGCAGCTGGAATTCCCATCATATGTAATTGGGCTATGCGTTCAGCAATTTCGTTAGGATTTGTAATTTGATCTATCTGCTTTAGAATTGGAAGAATAACACTAAAACCTTGGTTATTTAATTGAACAGTATCCATGGCCACGCGATAAAAAATACCTACTTTTCCTTGCGCACTTTCAGGGTCTGCACTTTTAGTTTGTGCAGCGGTTTCTAAAATTTGTTTGAGTAGTATGTTGTTTCTCTCTGCTACGATATTAAATGCGGTCCATCTGCCTTCTGAAGCAGGTATTGGGTTGTTTTTAATCCAATTACCGTTAGAGAATTGAAAGAAGTCATTTACTGGAGGCGTTTTTTTATCTATGGCGTTTAACTCTACACCTTTATTTACTGTATTGTATATGAAGGCAGATGTTGTTAGTGCAACCAATGCACTTGCTATTATAAGTTTATTTTTCATTTGTTCCGATTTCTTATTTGGTTTTCAATAATAAACAATAGTATGCAAAGTTTATAAGTTGAGCAAAAGGTTCGGAGATAGGAGGAACTACACCAATGAAAAATGCACTACAATAAAAAGCATGATAAACACTTGTGCTCAATCTTTTACAATGCTTGAATTAACAAATACCTTGGTGCTGTATTTCCCTATTTCAGTGTCAATTATAAGAATATAAAGACCATCATCAACGTCTCTTAAATTCGAAATCCACTGCTCACCGTTTTGTATCGCCTCTATTTGTTTATGTTGTGCTTTACTATCAATTAGCGTTAGTTTAACAAGTTTAATATATGTTGGAATATTTAAATTAATTACACCGCTTGTTGGGTTAGGGAAAACGGAAAGAGATCGATTGAATACCATGTTTAAGCCTACTGGGTCTAATTCTGGGAAATCAACAGTTATGGTTGTGTCTATACTAGATTTACAGTTGTTGTTATTTTTAACTTCCAATGTGATGGTATATTTCCCATTCCGAGTAAAACTAATACCCATTTTATTTGCTCGACAAATAGTATCGTCACCCATCAACCAATGCTGATAGAGGAAGCTATCTGCATGATGTTTTGATGTGCTTATTAGTTCAACTTTAAAGGGTTCGATAGGTATTTTGGTGATATTAAAACTAGCTACTGGCTTACTCAAGATGGTAATAAAATTGTGTTTAATCACTGTATAACCAATATTATTTTTAGTAATAAACAATTTAACCGTGTATACTCCCGGATTACTATAGTAATGAACTGGATTAATTTGCATGGAGGTGCCACCATCTCCAAAATCCCATGAGATTAAATCGGGAGTCACAGCTTTGTTGTATACAAAATAAACATTGTTGGCACCGCACGATATAATATTCCTATTAGGTGAAAAATCATGCTTAATAATAGCCTTAGCGGAATTGCAAAATACAATTGTTAATGCAATTGAAAATAATGTTTTCATAGATTTGTGGTTTTGGTGATACAAATCTATTTTGTAGATAAAGCGTAATAAAACAACTTTACATTGGTGGATGTATTAATTTACATGGGGTTACCGTTTATCACACAAATTGGTTGAGGTATAAATAAGCGGGAAAAATTTGTGATAAGTGAGTAGTAAGAATTTTATGGCTAGGATGTGCTTTTATTTCACTTATGATTTCTTCAGGAAACAAGTTTTTAATACCATCATTGTTTTTTCTACCTTTCCTTCAATTTCTTCATCATTATCGGTAAGTCTAATGTTTTTTACTATAGTTCCCCTTTTTAGTATACCTGATGAACCTTTTAATTTTAAATCTTTTATCAAATGAACTGAATCTCCTTCGTTTAATAAAGTGTCATTACAATCTCTTACTTCCATAGTTGTTTACTTTTTGCCGAAAATACAAAAAAAATATAGATTAGCTTTGGTATATAATAAAGTTAAATAGGTTGAAAAGCAAAACCGCTGCATAAACTATAAAACATAGTTTATGTAGCGGATTGCAGTGGGTTTAATAAGAACAGGCTAATTGCAGTCAATGGTTCAGACTACATTTACCAAACTTAACTACATACAATACGAGTGAGAATGTGATTTGTACTATTGAAAAAAATATATATTTTCACAACATTGAATAACCTAGTAGAATATAAATATATAGAAGACTTTAAATCTGGCAATAATCAAGCCTTGGGTCACATTTATGATTTGTACGCAGTGAGGTTATCTTTGGTGGCTTATCGATATCTACAGGATAAACAAGAATCAAAAGACGTGGTAATGGACGTTTTTGAAAAGCTCATAAATATGAGCATAGAAAAACGCAAACTACAAGTTCCTGATCAACCAAAAGGATTTACAGGATGGATTATTACTGTTACAAAGAACCACACACTTGATTTATTAAAGCATAAAACAATTGTTGGGCATCATTTGGCTGTTATTACGTATCAAGATGTTTACATTCAATCAGACGCTGAACGTCTATGGGACAAACAATTGGTTGATAAAGTAATTAACCAATTGCACGGAAGTGAGCAAAAAGTAACCAGTTTACACTATGCAGGTTATTCGCACGAAGAAATTGCCCAAAAACTAAATGTGAGTTACAACACTGTCAGAAACCAACTTTCTTCTGCTAAAAAGAAAATTCGCAAGTACATTTCAACACCTTTAATCGTTTTACTAATAAACGTATACAATCATGCATGCCTATAAAACTGACGAAATTATAAATATTGCTCAAAAAGGTACATCCAACGAGTGGGAGTTGTTACTAGATTTTATAAACAGTTATCAAGGTGATGATGATGATATTATTGGACTTAAACTTTTTTTAAACGATCACCTTGATAAGAATCCTCGTGAGGCGTTGCTCTCTTTTGTTTTGGATATTAAATCATCAAAACCTAAAGAGTTAAAATATTACAGATTAACCCGTATGCCAAATTGGGCGTTGGCTGCAGTTGCCACACTGCTGTTAGTTTCAGGACTATTGATTAACCATTATGAATACAAGGATTCTATTCATATGTCAGATGATGCCTTACCCATTTATTTATCAAGCGAAGTTGCTTGGCTTAATAAGGGTATGGCGCAATATAAAAAAGGAGATTACAATGCAGCTCTAATTAATTTTGAAAAACTGAATTCAGATACAGGTTTATATTATGCTGCTATTTGTAATGAGCTTACAGCAAATTATACGGAAAGTGTAAAAAAATTAAATGGGGTGCCAGTAACTTCTGTCTTTTATTCTAAAGCGCAGATACGACTTGCAGCAGTATATTTTGAGTTAGGTAAATTAGATCAGGCAAAAGACGTTTTAAATAATGTTAAACCTTCAGATGCCCTCGATGCTCAACGCATAAAATCAATTAAAATTCACCTTTATTAATAGCCACATACAAGTGGCAAAAAATATGGTAAATAATATTGGATACCAATCTTTAATACCTGCTTTTTCACTGATAAAATTTTGATCTGCTCCAGTATAAATAAATGATTGCCAAACTTTAGGGTTACTATTGTTTAGCTTTATTTCTTTTTTTGCTAAATACAATGCATCAGATGAAGTATATCCTGCAGCTAAATTCTTATAAAATATACTTAGTAGTTTGGTGGTTATACTTTCTTCTACATTTCTTAATGCACAAACTGTTCCTGCGCCTCCTGCTGATAAAGTAGCACGAGTAAATCCATCAATGGTTCCATTATGCTGCATCACTCCTACATTGCTTTTGCAAGCGGCAAATACTGCTAAAGAGTTTTTTGATTTTAGTTGCTCAAAGTCTATGTCATATAAAACGCTATCTTGGTTATTAAGTGCAGTATAAATAATAGGTCGTTCTAAATATTCGGAGTTGGCATTTGCATGAGCAGATATTTGTAATATTTTACTATTTAATAAACCCTCCGCAAGTTCTTTTTTTGATCTGTAATCTATCATTTCTGTGTTAAAATACTTTGCAATGTAATTGTTGAGGTTAGCAGCCTCTGTAATTTCTGCTAGTTGTGTGTAGGTGTAATCAGGATTCCAAATCGTAACCTTTTTAATTACAACGGCTTTCTTTTTATATGTTACAAAATGGGTTAATGATGTTGCGTAACTTATGTTGATATCATTAAAAACATAGTTAAGATGAGCATAATCGTTACCCGATTTATTGCTCACAAACCCGTCAAACTGAATTGGTTTACTGAAATATGCTGGTGGTATGATAATCAGTTTTTTAATCTCAGGATTTAATGTTTTAAGGACAGATTCAAGCAGCATTAAATATCCTTTGTGTGCTTTATTCTTATAATCCGCTATATTGTTGTTTTCAATACTGTTAAATATATCCTCGGGAAGATTGCCTAGTTGGACTTTACTCACTTTTAAAATTATATTTTGTTGTTTTTTTTGCTCAATACATTGCACCAAAAAAGTAAGCGAATCACTTTCTGAATTATTGTAACAAAAATAGGAAACCAGTGCTTCCCTTTTACTTAAAAACTGAGCCACATACTCTGGCTGAGTTACCAATTGACTGAAATAATCTGGCGATTGGTTTAGGCTAAGTTTTCTGCCGTTTTCAATATTTACCATTTGTTTCAATGAGGCATACAAGTGCTGGTTAACTCCAATTTGTGTTATTGGTTTGTGCCTCATTAATTCTGCATATTTTAAGGCAAAACTTAGGTAGTTTTTGTTTTTAGTGTGGTTATATAACTTAATGTATAGCTCTGTAATACGTTTCTCTGCAGGCGGGTTTTCTTGGTTATTATACCTTCTATAATAATAAAAACCCTCGTATTTTAATTTGTAATTGTCTAACCATAAATTTTGTTTAGTCCAAACTAGGGCCCTATTTAAATAGTCTATATTTTTAGTTTCATTATATTTTATCTCATACGACTTATCTAATAAATGATAAATAGTATTTGAAAGATTAATCAATATGCCGTAACCGCCATCGTTTATGTTAGATAGCATACTTTCGGCTTTTGTAAAATAAATGATAGATAAATCAATATTCAATATTAAATTTACGTATCCCAATATAGCAAGGTTATGAGCTAATTGTGGGTGTTTTTTATGTTTGGATAATATAATATTGTTTGATTTGGTAAGATAGGTTTCTATTTTTTTTTTCGCTGAAATATTACCTGGATTTTTCTCAAATTCATCAACCCAAATTAATGCCGCTAATTGGTATGTTTTGGCTTTGTATAAGTAATAATCATCTGGTAAGGTTGAGGCTAAATGTAATGCTCGTTTTACATATACAAAGCTTTCAGCTAATAATTGTTTGTTTACGTCCTTATTGCCTCTTAAAGCTAATCCTATTTGTATGTATGCTGTACTATGTAAAAAAATATCTCTAGTTTCTAGTGCTGAGCGTAACGCTTCTTTGGCATATAACAATGCCTTTTTGTTTTTTTTATGGTAATGGTAATATCTTGATAATCCTAGGTTGTAATAGGCGTTAGCTATATCGTTTCTTGCTAGTTCAGGTAAAACAGCTATTGAATCGGTATATGACTTGCTAAGTTCTTGCTCATTTAAAATGCTACAAAGCTGTATATGATTGCTGAAATAAATTGGCTTACTTAAAATAGATCTGTTCTCTATCAACCACATTTTGGCTGATGCCCATTTGCCTTCATTTAAGTATTTTAAAAACTGATTTGCATTTAATGAATTGCATAGTAAATAAAATACAATAACTAGTAGGAGCCTTTGTAATTGTTTTAGCATGGTTAGGTTATACAACTAATTTCAATAATAGGATTTATGCACGAGATATGAAAGAAGTAAGTAAGTCTTGGTTTTACATCTGAAATAATTCATTTAATTTGCAACAAATCGAAATTCATGGATAATCAAAATATATCAATAAACGCTAATCAAGCACCAGAACCTGTTGGTTTATATCCTCATGCAAAACGTATAGGGAACTTACTTTTTTTATCTGGTGTTGGTCCAAGAGAAAGGGGTACCAAGAAAATTCCTGGTGTTGAATTAAACGAGCGTGGTGAAATTATTTCGTATAACATAGAAGCGCAGTGCCGGAGTGTATTTAATAATATTAAATTGATATTGGAGGCGAGCGGTAGCAATTGGAATAACATTGTAGATGTAACTGTTTTTTTAACGAATATGAAAGATGATTTTGCGATTTACAATAAACTTTGGGCTGCGTATTTTGCAGAGAATCCTCCATGCCGCACCACCATTGAAATTAATTGCTTGCCAACACCAATTGCAATTGAGTTAAAGGTAATAGCAACTATAGGCTAATTCAGGATTTATTTACTACCTTGTAATTTATTAAAAATACATTTCTCTTATGAAATTACATACTGTTGATACGGGTCTCTTTAAACTTGATGGCGGAGCTATGTTTGGTGTTGTACCGAAAACAATTTGGAACAAACTAAATCCGGCTGATGATAACAACATGATTAGCATGGCCATGCGCTGTTTATTGATAGAAGATGGTAATCAACTTATTTTAATTGATAATGGTATTGGTAACAAACAAGATGAAAAGTTTTTCTCACATTACTATTTGCATGGTGATACTAGCTTGGAGAAATCTTTAAATAAACTTGGCTTCTCTAGTTCTGATATTACTGACATGGTGCTAACGCATTTACACTTCGATCATTGCGGTGGTAGTATCAAATGGAATAAAGACAGAACAGATTTTGAAGCGGCTTTTAAAAATGCAAACTATTGGGTAGGCGAGGAGCAATGGTATGAATCACTAAAACCAAATGCACGCGAGAAAGCATCATTTTTAAAAGATAATATCATACCAATAGAACAAACAGGACAACTTAATTTTATTAATGAAGCAACGGTTGTTAACCCTAATGTTTCATTTAAATATACTTATGGCCATACCAATGGTATGGTTCATCCGATTATAAAATATAAAGGATATACCATTATGTACATGGCTGATTTGGTTCCTACACAGGCCCATCTACCTATAACATACGTGATGGGTTATGATGTACTCCCGTTAAATGCCATGAGCGAAAAAGAGGCTGTATTAAAAGAAGCTGCAGATAACAGTTACATATTATTTTTTGAACACGATCCAACTTTAGAAGCTTGTACCGTAATGCATACTGATAAGGGTGTTCGTAAACAAAACAATGTAATTATAAGTGAATTGTAAGTTTTTAGTAAGCTTATTATCCCTGTATACTTTTTAACGTGGTATGTAAGTTAGTATGATAAATAAACTAAACTATTATGCTTCATTTACTTACCGCAACAAACAATTTAGATGAAGTTGTTTTTGCTAATCGCAACAAAGCTTATGGGGCTTATCAAATTCGTAAACAGTACCATGTTTCCATTACTAGATCTGTGTTTATTGTATTATCCGCTTTCCTTTTAATATTTATTATCTCATTAATTACCAATCAGGGTAAGCCCTTCAAGATATCAAAACCCATTGATGATATCGTTAATTGGGCTGAAACAGAAATTGAAATACCTGTTTTGGACATACCACTTCAAGAACCATCAAATCCCGCGATTATCAAAGCTTCAACAAACAAATCATATCTTATTGCCACTGATAAAAAAGTGCTTCAAAATAATGTGAATACATTGGCTGCAGTAACCTATTCATCCAACAGCATTACTAATAAAATACTTGGTAATGGATTTAATCCATTAAGTGGATTGCCGGGTAGAATAACAAGTACTGCAAATTCATCAACATCAATCATTCAAATTGAAGAAAACATGCCTGTTTTTAATAATGGCGAGGGTGAGTTAATGGCTTATTTGCAAAATAACATTTCTTATCCTGATAGAGCAAAATCAGCACAGGTTACAGGACGTGTAGTTGTAGCTTTTGATGTGGATGTGAACGGTAATGTGGCAAATATTGAAGTAGAACAAGGTATTGGTTTTGGCTGCGATGAAGAAGCCGTGAGGGTAATAGAAAGTATGCCTAGATGGAAGCCCGCCATACAAAATGGTGCACCCAAAGCTATACGCATGCGATTACCTATAGCGTTTCAATTAAACTAAAATAAAGAATTTTTTGCGTGACCAGGAAATGCACCGAAATGTTTGTATGCTTTTTCAGTTACTTCTCTTCCGCGTGGTGTACGTGTCATAAATCCCTCTTGAATTAAATAGGGCTCGTAAACCTCTTCTATTGTTCCGCCTTCTTCGCCAATTGCAGTTGCAATGGTGCTAATACCCACTGGTCCACCTTTAAACTTTTCTATAATGGTACGCAGTATCTTATTATCCATTTCGTCTAATCCTTCCGAATCAACGTTTAAGGCATTAAGTGCATATTTGGCAATTTCTAATGTTATAATACCATCACCTTTTATTTGAGCAAAATCTCGTGTTCTGCGAAGTAAAGCATTACCAATACGTGGTGTTCCTCGGCTTCTTCTAGCAATTTCATCTGCTGCTTCGGAGTGTATTGGGGTATTGATGATTTGTGATGAACGGGTAATGATAGTCTTCATTAAAGCCCTATCATAATACTCTAATCGTGAGTTAATACCAAAACGAGCACGAAGGGGAGAGGTAAGCAATCCCGAACGGGTAGTAGCTCCAATTAAAGTAAACGGATTAATTTCTAACTGAATACTTCTTGCATTTGGTCCCGAGTCAATCATGATATCAATGCGATAATCTTCCATGGCCGAGTATAAAAATTCTTCTACAACTGGACTCAAACGGTGTATTTCATCAATAAAAAGTACATCACCCTTTTCTAGGTTGGTTAATAAGCCAGCCAAATCGCCTGGTTTTTCTAATACAGGTCCTGATGTGGTTTTTATATTGCTACCCAACTCTTGGGCAATAATGTAAGATAATGTGGTTTTACCTAAACCCGGAGGGCCATGCAACAATACATGGTCTAAGGCTTCGCCACGCTGCACGGCAGCTTGAACAAATACCCTTAAATTTTCAAGTATTTTCTCTTGACCAGTAAAATCACTAAATGATTGAGGACGCAAAACACGCTCAAACTCTTGCTCAGGTCCTGATAAATTTTCGTCTTCCGTATTTAAATTTGGGTTACGCACAATGCGAATATATTGCTTTTACTACTCTTTACTAAATAGCCACTTGGCTATCAATTTATAACTTGGTTTTTTCCCATACATCAATATGCCTATTCTATATATTCTTCCTGCCATCCAGGTGGTAAAAATAAAACCGATAATCAAGCTAATCATCGAAACGATTACTTGCCATGTGGGCACATCAAAGGGTAAGCGCACCATCATTACAACTGGTGATGTAAATGGAATAACCGAAAGCCAAAAAGCCAAAGTTCCGTTAGGGTCTGAAGTAATGGCGCTTTGCGCAATGACCAATGCAAATATTAAAGGCATGGTAATAGGTAGCATAAATTGTTGAGTATCTGTTTCATTATCCACTGCCGATCCAATGGCTGCAAACAGGGCACCGTAAAATAAATAGCCTCCAATAAAGTAAAACAGAAACATACCAATAAAATAAACAAAGTTGAAGTTAATTAACGCTTCCATAATTTCGCTTATTTCTCCATTAGCGGTTGCTTGTCCGCTCTGCCAAAGCGCTTGCTGTGCATCCACACTAATACCCATGTTACTCATCATAGCGCCTGAAACACCACTTCCAAATAAGCTAACCAATACAATCCAAATGGTAAATTGAGTAATTCCAACCAGGGCTATTCCCGTGATTTTCCCCATCATTAATTCAAATGGTTTTATCGATGATATAATAACCTCTACAATTCTATTTGATTTTTCCTCAATAACACCACGCATAATTTGTACGCCATACATAAATATAAACATGTATATCATGATAGCACCAATGTATCCCAGAACAGTGCTTGCACCAACATTTCCGTTTTCTAAACCCTTCTCAGTTACTTTTATAGTATTTATATTTATACTAGTTTGGTTTATGGTTTTTAGGGTTGATGCATCAATACCATTGTTTTTCAGCAAGGCGTTTTTCACTTCATTTTCTATTTGTTTTTCTATGTACAGAACAATACTTAACCCAGCCTGATCTTTGCTATATAGCGATACTTTTTTTAAACTATCAGGCGATGTATTTGGGATGACTAGCAATGCATAATAATCTTCGTCTGATAAAAAATGTTGTTCATTTTCTTGTGCCACAAAACCAAAAGTAAATTCCAGCGTTTCGCTGTTTTTAAGTTTACCAACATAGTTACCACTTTGGTCACTTACATAAATACTTTTTTTAGAAGCACCAATATCCTTATTTATGGCGAAATAGAATACCAACCCATAAAACAACACAATAAGTAATGGGGCAGCCAAAGTCATTACTATAAATGATTTTTTTCTAACACGGGTGATAAACTCTCGTTGTGTAACTAAAAATATTTTGTGGAGCATGTTCACTAAATTTTGGGTAAGCTAATAGGATGTAAATCTATATCAAAACAAGTATTGATAAAAGGTATTTTATTTAAATAAATGCCATAAAAAAACCTTCCGTTTTGCGGGAAGGTTTTTAATCATTTTGAAGAGATAATAAGTTATTTCTTTTCTTCTTTTTTAGGTGCGTTTAATGCTTGGCTTGCTTCCATGCTGATAGAAGACTTATCAATACGCATACGTGTACCTTCGCTGTTTAAAATAAATGTTGTTTCATCCATTTTTTCAATTTTCCCGTGTACACCACCTATAGTTATTACTTTATCTCCTTCACCTAAGGCTTCTCTGAACTTTTTCTGAGCTTTGGTTTTTTTCATTTGAGGGTAAATCATGAAGAAATAAAATACAACCATGATTAAAATTAATGGAAGAAAACTTCCAATTCCTCCGCCACCTGCTTGTTGGCCCATCATCAATAAAATGTTTTTCATTGTTATTTTGTTAATATGTTTTTAAATTATTTATTTATTCTACTACTTCTCCACCTATCGTTAATACGGTTTCTCTTACTTCTGTGTTACAAGTTATGGTAATTGTTTTTTCAAACATACCAACTTTACCTTTACTATCAAACTTCACTTTAATAAAACCATGTTCTCCGGGTTTAATAATTCCTTTGGGATATTCTGGCACCGTGCATCCACAACTTGCTGCTGCATTGGCAATCAACAAATCACCATCTCCGGTATTGTTAAACTTAAAACTGTACTCGGCAAAATCACCCTCTTTAATAATGCCAAAGTTATGCTTATCGTCTTCAAATATAATGGCGGGATTTGCCTGATTTGTTTGGTTTGAACTATCTGCGGTAGCCGAAATATTTATGGCATCAGTTGGCAGTTTATTGCCTTTTTCGTTGTTGCATGCTACCAATATGATAGACAATATAATTATACTTAAAATAAGTTTTTTCATCGTGTTTTATTCTACTAATCCGCGACCTAATTTATTAAGTTTATTACTTTGTTTCAATTCTTGATTTATTTTATCTAACACACCATTGATAAATCCATGGCTATTTGGTGTTGAATACAATTTAGCTACTTCTAAATATTCGTTAATGCTAACTTTAACGGGGATGTAAGGGAAATGTAGAACTTCGCACAAAGCCATGCGCATCAACAATAAATCAACTACAGCCAAACGATCGGCATCCCAGTTTTGGGTTTTTGCACTAATCAATTCAGTAAGCTCTTCTTCGTAGTTTGTTGTGCGTTTAAAAAGTTCTTTTAAAAATGCCTCATCATCTTCATTGACTAATTCTTCTGCTAAAAAATTACCTATACTGTCTTCTTTTAACCCAGAAATTGTTTTTAGTAATTGAGCGTAAACCATCGTTTGGTCGTCCTCCCAATTCATATATCTTTCCTCTAGATAGTTTTCGTAATCTTCGCTTTCAGTAACAAATGCTTCATACATTTCTATTAAGATACTTTTATCTTCAAAAAAAGTATGTTTGCTTTTAGTGGCGTATTTAGCAAATGCTTCATTCTTTTTAAGCAGTGCAAGCAGTTGCTTAAACAAGTCTTTATTTTCGTTCCAATGGCATTTGTGCAGTTTAATTTGATCTGCCAAATATTGGTTTTCTTCCAATAAAATAATTACCTTATTGTTATATAAAGCTTCTAATGGAGTAATTAAAGATTGGATAGGAATGTATTTTGCTTTTTGCGTTTCTAACTCAAGCGATACAAAATGACGGAAAGCAGCCGGAAAGGCAATTAAGTAAACATACAACTCATACGTTTTATCTAAACTTTTGGTTAAGTTTTTTTCGTGTAAGCTACGGTTTGCTTGCTCATCCTGGTAATAGGCATATAATGCTTGGAATACCTTAATACGCAAAAATCTTCTGTTAAACATTTAAAGAACCATGTAATAATGTAGTGCAAAAATAAAAAAGAATGTCGGGTTACAAAATATAACCCGACATTACTTTGAAAATTATAACTAATTAGTAGGTAGAACCTACATGTAACATATCATTAATACGCTTTTCTGCTAATTCCATTGCCGCTTTTTGTGTATGGATGTTTTTAATAGCAGCCATTTTAAATATATCACTTGTAACATTAAAAATATGCTCTGTATTACGGAATGCTGTTTCACGGTTATAACCAATATGCTCTTGGTACACGTTAATTAAACCTCCTGCATTAATTAAAAAATCTGGTGCATATGCAATTCCTTTTTCTGTTAACATTGGACCATGTACATTTTCATCTGCTAACTGGTTGTTTGCAGCACCTGCAATAACTTTGGCTTTTAATTTACCAATGTTTTCAGTATTTAATATGGCACCTAATGCGCATGGTGCAAACACATCTAAATCTAAAGTGTAAATTTCATCACCTTTAACTACTGTTGCGCCAAATTCTGTACTGTATTTAACTAACATTTCTTCGTTAATGTCAGTAATAAAAAGCTTAGCACCTTCTTTGTGTAAATGCGCTAATAAATGTCCACCTACTTTGCCTATTCCTTGAATAGCTATTTTTTTTCCATTTAAACTTTCGTTACCGAAAGCATGTTTAACAGCAGCTTTCATTCCCATGTATACCCCATATGCAGTAACCGGACTAGGATCACCTCCTCCGCCCATGCTTTCAGGCAAACCAACCACATGGTCAGTTTCCATGTTCACGTATTCCATATCACGCGTGGTTGTATTCACGTCTTCTGCTGTAATGTATTTACCATTTAAGTTTTCTACAAAACGACCAAACTTACGCATTAAAGCTTCTGTTTTAATTGTTTTGGAATCTCCAATAATAACCGCTTTAGCTCCTCCTAAATTTAAACCGCTAATTGCAGCTTTATAGGTCATTCCTCTTGATAAACGCAAAACATCATTCAATGCCTCTGCATCGTTGGCATAATTCCAAACACGAGTGCCTCCCAAACCTGGACCTAATACTGTGTTATGGATTGCGATGATGGCTTTTAATCCAGTATGTTTGTCTTGGCAAAAAACCAATTTTTCGTGGTTGTAAGCTTGTAGTTGTGAAAAAATGTCGATTTGGGCTGCTTCAG
Organism: Bacteroidota bacterium; assembly: GCA_947491825.1. Classification (GTDB taxonomy): domain Bacteria; phylum Bacteroidota; class Bacteroidia; order UKL13-3; family UKL13-3; genus UBA6183. The sequence goes on along the minus strand of CANLLM010000001.1, from coordinate 9,211 downwards.
CCGTTTGGGTTGTTGACATAATTTGGCTTTGTTTTTAAGTTTAAAAGAGGTGCAAAACTAAACCAAAATTCCTTTTTTCATAATTTAGGATCTAACATACTGATGATTAGTTATTCTTATGCTTATTTAAAGTATGTAGACGCTATTTTTACTCCACTTTTTTGTGTTGCTTTGCCTCTGTCAATAAAAATGAAGTCGCTTAAACACCTTAATAAGTATTTTTACAAGTATCGATACCGGTTAATACTAGGTATGTTGTTTGTTATCATTTCAAATTTATTCTCTGCTTTTCCTGCAAAAGCGGTTAGTTTAGTCATTGATTTGTTGCTAGATAACTTAAATATCTATAAAATTTTCGAATTTACTAATTTGCAAGAAGCTGTTAGTCTTAATGTAACCAAGGTGGTATTGTTTTTTGCGCTACTGATAATTGTTTTTGCGCTTATCCGTGGTTTTTTCATGTTTTTAATGCGCCAAAGTATTATTGTAATGAGTAGGTTGATCGAGTATGATTTAAAAAATGAAGTCTTTAATCATTACCAAAAATTGTCACCTGCTTTTTACCGGAAAAATAATACGGGGGATTTAATGGCTCGAATCAGTGAGGATGTGAGTAGAGTTCGCATGTATATCGGGCCTGCTATTATGTATTTTACTAACTTAACAGCTACTTTTTTGGTGGTTATTCCAATTATGTTTGCGGTACACGCTAAGTTGGCCTTGTTTGTATTGTTGCCTTTACCTATTTTATCATACGCAATTTTCAGAATTAATAATACCATTAACAAAAGGAGTGATGCCATACAAAATCAGTTATCTAAACTTACTGGCTTTGCTCAAGAAACATACAGTGGTATCAGGGTGATAAAAGCATTTGGGGCGGAGGCTGATTTTAGGTCTGACTTTGAAAAAGAGGTTAAAGAATACCAAAAACGCAGCATGAGTCTTGCTAGAGTGGATGCTACATTTTTTCCGTTGATGCTTTTTTTAACTGGAATGAGCACGTTAATTACGGTATTTTTAGGAGGTATATTTGTATTACGTGGTGAAATTACCATCGGCAACATTACAGAATTTGTTATATACGTTAACTTGCTAATTTGGCCTGTCGCTTCTCTGGGATGGACTTCCTCTTTGGTTCAACGTGCAGCGGCTTCCCAAGAGCGTTTAAATGAGTTTTTACACACCCAACCCGAAATTACCAATCCGTCCTCTGCTCCTTTCTATTTTCAAACAGAAATTGAGTTAAAAGGAGTGAATTTTAGATATGAAGGAAAGAATGATTGTGCGCTGCGGGATATTAACTTAACACTGCAGAAGGGTAAAACACTTGCGGTGTTGGGTACAACAGGCAGCGGTAAAAGCACTTTGGTTCAATTACTTTTACGTACAATGGATGTCACAAATGGAAGTATTTGTATTGATGGCAAGAATATTAAAGAAATAAACCTAAACGCCTATAAGGCACAAATTGGTTATGCCCCTCAAGATGTTTTTTTATTCAGTGACTCTCTTACTAATAACATTTCATTTGGTGTTTCCCAATTAGAACCTGATCTAAATGCAAAAGTAGCATCTGCCGCTAAACAAGCAGCTTTACTGACTAATATTCTAGAATTTCCTGATGGGATGAATACGATGATTGGAGAGCGCGGTGTAACACTATCCGGAGGCCAAAAACAAAGGGTTTCTATCGCAAGGGCACTTATTAAAAATCCTGATTTGTTAATATTTGACGATTGCTTATCTGCAGTTGATACCAAAACTGAGTCGGAGATACTAAGTAACCTTAAACAATTTATGCGCCAAAAAACAGCAATTATTATCAGCCATAGGGTTTCAACAGTTAAAGATGCAGATCACATTATATTATTAAATCAAGGTGAAATTATTGAACAAGGCACGCATGATGCTTTGTTGTTATTAAATGGAAGTTACACTGAGCTATACCAAAGTCAACTACTAGAAGAAATTGCCTAATAGCAATAGGTTGTAATCAATTGATCATAAAAGGTTTCAATGGTTGTTGATAATTAATTTTGAAATATACTAAGCATCGTTTATTTTGGCCCAATATTTAAATTAGAAATATACTAAAAACACGAAAAACGGTATTACCTATGGAGGATTTTAGAAAAGGCGATCAACAAGAGATTTTCTCAAAGAAAATCAGGGCAGGAAAAAGAACTTATTTCTTTGATGTCAAATCAACAAAAGGTAACGACTACTTCATTACCATAACTGAAAGCAAAAAACGCTTTGATGATGGGAGTTTTGTAAAACATAAAATTTTCTTGTACAAAGAAGATTTTAACAAGTTTATGGAGGCATTAAATGAAACTGTTAATCATGTAAAAACTGAATTAATGCCAGAGTACAACTTCGATGAATTCAATCATGAAAACCACGAAAGAACAGAATTCGACAACGAAAACTAAAAATTAGCTAGAATATCAGCACAAAAACTATTTTTGCAACAACTTTAATTAAACTAATATGAAAAAAGCAATCAAAACCATCATGATGCTATTTGTAGCGTCTTCGTTTGTATTAACATCTTGCAGCGATGATACTGATGTAAAAGATGTAGAATTAACCATGATTCCTGCAACAACATCAGGAACTTATTTCGTTTCTGATACATTAAGCATAACTTTAAATGCAAAAGGTAATTCAGATAACAGCTTAAAATCAATTAAAATCTCAAAAGCTATTGCAGGTCAATCAGGCATTATTACAATTTTTGAAAACAGCAAACTAAGTGGTACTGATTTTATTTACGTTTTAAAAGACACTTTCGAATCAGGTGAAGTAGGTGTTAATACCTACACAATTGCACTTACAGGTGAAAAAGGAACTGTTCAAACCAAAACTTTCACTGCTACGGTTAGAGCTATCGGTTTAACTGAGTCTACTCAAACTCCGGTTTCGTTATACGGGCAAGCTGCTGGAGCTGAAACACAACAGTTTATTGCTTTAGGAAGTTTTTCTACATTTACACTTGCTGAAGCAACAGCAACGAGTAACGCAGAATTGAAAAATACAATTGATTTAGCATTCTACTATGGAGCGTCAAACAAATTCTCTCTATCTAGTTTAGATGATGCTGTTATGCATACGGTTTATACTGGCTTATCTGCATTCTGGACTTCAACAGAAAATACACGTATTACTGGTTTAACTAAGGTTACTGGAGTGAACTATGCTACTATCGAAGCAAGTGGATCTGATAAAGATTTATTGTTGCTTGCAGATGGTAAAACTTTTGGTAAAGCCATTAACCAAATTGCTATCGGTGATTTAATTTTGTTCAAAACAAAAGAAGGTAAAATGGGCTTGTTGAAAATTACAGAAACTACTGGTGCAACCAACTCAACTGCTGTTATGAGCTTTGATGGTTTAGTTCAAAAATAATTATCAAATTAATTTTAATAAAAGCCGCTCCGAAATCATCGGAGCGGCTTTTATTTTTTATATTCACGCCATGAAAAAAATTGCGATTTTCACATCAGGAGGTGACTCCCCCGGAATGAATGCCTGCATAAGAGCTGCTGTTCGTACTGCAATGTTTAATGGAGTAGAAGTGGTGGGAATCGAACGCGGATTCTCGGGCATGATTAATAATGAGTTCATAGATTTAAATTCTCGCTCTGTAAGTAATATTGTGCAAAGAGGTGGAACAATATTAAAAACAGCCAGAAGCAAGGAGTTTATGACTGCTGAGGGTCGTAAAAAAGCACATGAGAATATTATAGCGCATGGTATTGAGGGATTGATATGTATTGGTGGTAATGGTTCTTTTACTGGAGCTAAAACGTTATTTGAAGAATACGGAATTCCTTGTATTGGTGCACCAGGTACTATAGACAATGACCTATACGGAACCGACTTTACCATTGGTTTTGATACAGCTGTTAATACTGCAGTAGAAGCTATAGACAAGATACGAGACACAGCTGATTCTCATGACAGGATATTTTTTATAGAAGTAATGGGTCGCAACTCAGGTTATATTGCATTGGCAGCAGGTATAGCTGGTGGTGCTGAAAGTATTTTGATTCCTGAATCTGCTGAAGATTGGCATAAAATGATTGACCTATTTACTGGAGAGAATAGAAGTAAGAAAGCATTCACAATTGTTGTAGTGGCCGAAGGCGAGGAACACGGAGGTGCCATTCAAATTGTTGAACATTTAAAATCTCTAAAACCCGACTTTGAAGCACGTGTTACCATACTTGGTCATATTCAACGTGGTGGTTCTCCATCAGCATACGACAGGGTTTTGGCCTCTCGTTTGGGTAATGCAGCTTTAGAAGCATTGCTGCTTGGTGAAACCAACAAAATGGCTGGGTTACGCAATAATATGGTTGTTTTAACTCCGTTCGATGAAGCAATAAATAAAGTAAAACACCTTAATCCAGATTTACTTCGTTTGGTGGATGTATTTAATTGTTAGTGTTTTTAAGATAATAAAAGAATAATCAGGGTTTATTTTATAACCTCGTACATTTCCTTAATTTCGTGCCCCACATATGGAAGAAAAAGTTTTTATCATTGATTTTGGCTCTCAATATACCCAATTAATCGCCCGTAGACTTCGTGAATTAAATGTTTACTCCGAAATTTATCCTTGCACCCATATGCCTCAGTTTGATGAGGGTGTAAAGGCTGTGATTTTATCTGGGAGCCCATATTCTGTTAACGATGGACTTTTGCCTGCTGTTGATTTAAGTGAAATTCGTGGTAAATATCCTTTGTTAGGCGTTTGTTATGGAGCGCAATATTTAGCACAAAGTAACGGTGGTAAAGTAACACCATCAAAAATTCGTGAATATGGTAGGGCACATATAAGCGAGGTAAGTGATGATAAACTATTTAAAGACATCAATATAGGTTCGCAAGTTTGGATGAGCCACGGTGACACCATTACAGAGATTCCCCAGAACTTTAAAGTAATAGCCAGTACCCAAGATGTAAAAGTAGCTGCCTTCAAAATAGAAGGAGAACCGACATATGCAATTCAATTTCATCCAGAAGTTACACATAGTATTGATGGCAAAACATTGCTTTTGAATTTTATAAAAGATGTTGCCGGTTTAAGTCAAAATTGGACTCCAACCCATTTTATTGAAAGTACCACAGCCGAGCTAAAAAGTAAATTGGGTGAGGATAAAGTAATACTTGGTTTATCGGGTGGGGTTGACTCTTCGGTTGCTGCCATATTATTACATCAAGCTATTGGTAAAAACTTGACAGGTATTTTTATTGATAATGGTTTGTTGCGTAAAGATGAATTTAACCAAGTCCTAGATGCATATAAGGGAATGGGATTAAATGTAATTGGAGTTGATGCACGTGAAAAGTTCTTAAGTCAATTAAAAGGAGTTACAGACCCTGAAGCAAAAAGGAAAGCTATAGGTCGTGTTTTTATTGAGGTTTTCGATGAAGAAGCTCATAAACTACAAGATGTAAAATGGTTGGCGCAAGGCACTATTTATCCTGATGTTATCGAATCTGTTAGTGTTAAAGGTCCTTCTGCAACAATAAAGTCTCACCACAATGTAGGGGGATTACCCGAAAAAATGAAACTTAAAATTGTTGAGCCTTTACGTATGTTGTTTAAAGATGAAGTACGTTTAGTTGGCGCGGCTTTAGGTATTAGTAACGTTATCTTAGGTCGTCATCCTTTCCCAGGCCCAGGGCTTGCGATTCGCATTCTAGGAGAAATTACTCAAGAGAAAATAGATATATTACAAGAATCTGATGCAATATTCATCAACGAATTAAAGGCGCAAGGCTTATATGACCAAGTTTGGCAGGCGGGAGCTATATTCTTGCCTGTGCAAAGTGTAGGTGTAATGGGTGATGAACGTACCTATCAACATGTGATTTGTTTACGCGCTGTAACCAGTGTAGACGGAATGACAGCTGATTGGAGTCATTTACCTTACCAGTTTTTGGCTGATGTTTCTAATAAAATAATTAACAGAGTTAAGGGGATTAATCGTGTTGTATATGACATCAGTTCTAAACCACCCGCAACTATAGAGTGGGAATAAATTATTGAAAAAAGCTCCTTTGTTCATTCAAAGGAGCTTTTTTGTTTAATGATAAAAATCTTTTTGTTTTGGCAATCCTTTTGAGCACTTGAATGTTAAATTTTCAATATGTTAACCGCAAGAGTAGGAGGTGTTCCCGAACACTTTAATTTAGCTTGGCATTTAGCCATTGAATCAGGAATGTTTACTTCAAAAGGTATTCAGATTGATTGGGTTGATGTTCCCGGTGGCACTGGTGCAATGTGTAAAGCATTGCGCAACAACGAGCTTGATATGGCAATTGCATTAACAGAGGGGGTGGTAAGCGATATTATGCAAGGAAACCCAAGTAAAATAGTTCAGTTTTATGTTAACTCGCCTTTACGTTGGGGTATTTTTGTTAATGCAAAATCAAACATCAATGGCATATCCCAAATGCAAGGCCATAAATATGCAATTAGTAGGTACAAATCAGGTTCACATCTTATGGCATACGTTAACGCAAGTAATAATAACTTAAACATAAATAAAGATACCGATTTTGAAGTGGTAGGGAATTTAGAAGGTGCGCGAAAAGCACTAGTAGAAAACACTGCACAGTTATTTATGTGGGAGAAGTATACCACCAAACCCTATGTTGATAATGGCGAATTTAAAATGATAGGGGAGTGTAGCACACCTTGGCCGTGTTTTGTGGTAACAGCCACTGATCATTTTATAGTCCTGCATGAGCAAGTGTTGAACGAAATATTGAGTATTGTAAATTTAAGCTGTTTGGTAATGTCAAATAATAGTAAGGCTCCCGCTATGATAGCGGAAAGATATGGTATCAAAGAAAATGATGCGATGATGTGGTTTAAAGAATTAGAGTATGCATGTCATCAACAAATGAATGAACAACAATGGAATAATATTTTGACAAGGTTATTAAAATTTGAAATGATTAATCGTATACCTGAGTTGAGTGAAATTTGCTATGGTAAGAATATTGAGTTAGTTTATTAGTTTCAAAATTAAAACAAAACAATCAAAGTATAAACACCCAGTCTATTTTTATCCGTGCTATTGTTATAAAAATAGTTAAAGATATTGATCTCAATTAACGGACTTGGATAATTGATAGCTGTCGTGTTAAAGCACATGTTTACTTCATACATTTGTTAAATATATCTATATATTGCGCCACTTTAAGTTAGCTGATTAATAAATTATTAAAACAATAATAAGTTATGATATTAATTGCCGATAGTGGTTCAACTAAAACCGATTGGGCCTTGATTAATCCTGAAAATAATTCAGTAACCAGTTATCATACCGTTGGATACAATCCATACTTTATAGATACCGAAGGTATTTGTTATTCGCTAAGTGAAAACTTAGTAAAATACCTTGATGCAGACTTGGTTGATGAATTGCATTTTTATGGCGCTGGTTGCTCTACGCAATCAAAGGTCAAAATTGTAGAAGACGCATTAAGCAAAGTTTTTCCTCATGCAAAAATAATTGTTGGGCATGATTTATTGGGAAGTGCACGCTCATTACTTGGTAATGAAAAGGGATTTGCTGCGATTTTAGGTACAGGAGCTAATACGTGTATTTATGATGGAATCGATTGTGAAGAGAATATTGATTCGTTAGGGTATTTGCTTGGTGATGAGGGTAGTGGCAGTTATATTGGAAGAAAAATATTGCGTGATTATATGCGAAATCGTTTGGAGCCAGAATTACAAGAACGTTTCAAAGCGCGTTTTCAGATTGAAAATAACGAGCAAATTTACCACACATTATACACCACTAAGTTTCCAAATAGATACTTGGCGAGCTTTTGTAAATTTGCAGATGAGTATGTTGCACATCCTTATATAAGGAATAAAGTGCGTGACTCATTCCGGGATTTTTTCAAGAATTTAGTTAGTAAATATCCTAACTATAAACTGTACACCTTTAACTGTGTTGGTTCTGTAGGATTCGTATTTAGTGATATTTTGGTTGAGGTAGCCAATAGTTATGATATGCGCGTGGGAAAAATAATCCAATCTCCCCTTAACGACTTGGTTCAATTTCATATTAAAAACAAAAAAAGTAAGTAGTTTACCAATTATTTTAAACAAAGAAGGCTGCCTTATGAAAATTCTTAAGGCAGCCTTTATAATTAGAACTTATTTTTATTGTACAATAGTCATTTCATTAACAATGTTTGGTGCTTGGCCATATTTTTCAACTAACCACAATACATAACGAATATCAACGCTAATGGTCCGTTTGTTTTTAGGGTCAAAATGGATATTACCACTCATTGCTTCCCAATTCCCATCAAATGCTAAACCTATAATTCGGCCTTCGCCATCAATTACAGGGCTACCACTGTTACCTCCAGTAATATCATTATCACTTAAAAAAGCCACAGGTAGTTTACCGTTTTTCATGGCATATCTTCCATAATCTTTCTTTTGGTGTAACTCTTTCAATCTGTCTGGTATATCAAATTCGTTATTTCCAGCATATTTCTTATTCTTTTCTATTACACCATCCAAGTCTGTAAATAAAGGATATTTACCATATGCCTTTATGCTTCCGTAAGTTAAACGTAATGATGAATTAGCATCAGGATAAAACTCTTTACTTGGGTTCATTTCCATTAAACCTTTAATATAGATACGACCATGAGCTAAAATTGTTTCATTAAATAAATCTACTTTAGCTTTAAATGCAGTATTGTAATGTTTCCTAAATGCATCAAAATGCTTGAATGCGATGTCATTTTTTAACATACCTAATTTAGGGTTTTTAATAAAACCTCTGGTCATTTCTATGTTGGCAAAAATGCTGTTATCAAATACATAATCAGTATAAGCTTTAATGGCTTCACGTGGCGATGTACCATACTTTAAAATTACTTCAGCAAAATAAGGTGCTTGTTGGTCCTTCGGAATATTATTATAATAATGAACCAATATGCTATCAAAAAGCCTCTTGTCAGCACCTACAATTGGTTCATCATAAGGTAAATCGTTAACTGCTTCAACAAGTTGTTTTTTCAATCCAGATAATTTAGCGGTGTCATTTTTCGTAACAGCCTCTTCCAGCATTGATGCAAATTGAGCATACTTTACTATAGTTGGAGCATAAATACCTTCTCTTAAATAAGTAGTTTGCAAACTGTAAGGTTTGTA